>JBCCFU010000021.1:0-11616 GCA_039029575.1 Bacteroidota bacterium
ACAAACACGCTGTCCGCATGCATCAGCTGAAACAAAGATAAAAAACATTTTTTTATTTTCAAAGAAAATAATGGGCTATCCATCTCCCACTAAACATCTAAGCATGTTTTAGAAGGAGAATTCCGCCCAAATCCGTTAAAAGACTTTTTATCATCTCTCAGTACCGAAGATTTTCTAAAAGGAGCCGAAAACTCGATAGCCTATGCACTCTTGTCTGGGCTAAACCAAGACCAAAAGAAGTCAAAACCTACACTAAGTTCAGGTACTCTAAAGGAAATATTTGACATGCAAGTAGGTGCAGCACTACCTGATCCTAAAAAACAAAGCCACCTCTTGCCTTTATTTTTTCAAATAGATAGACCATCGACGGCTGAGCTACTTTTAACACTCGATTTTTCTGATCTTGAAGACATATTAAAACACTTTTTGCCATCTCTCAGTGCCGAGGATTTTGTAGAAGCAAAGAAAAAATCGATAGCCCATGCATTCTTGTCTGGACTCACCCAATACCAAAAGAAAGAAAACGCTCTAATAACACAAACTTATGTAAAAAAAATATTAGACATGCAAGTAGGCACAGCATCATCCAAGGCACAGCAACCAGAAAGCATTTTGCGCCTATTTTTTAAGGTAGACATAGAAAAGACGAAAAACTTACTATTTCAAGCACTGAGTAGTAACTATTTAGCAGATACTATAATTCAGCTATTACAATCTGTAACCGCAGAAGAACTCTCAGAGAAGCGGGACCACAAGATGTCTATAGCAGAAGCCATTTTGGCTGGACTAGCCGAAAATCCTATGAGTATTAAACTTTTTACCTTGAAGATACTAGAAACTCCGCTAACTATACAAGGAAAAGAGGTGACTACCTTTCAACAATTTGTTAAAACAAACCTACTTAATACATTAAAACTCCTTTTTTGCCTGAAAGATAAAAACGATCAGTACTACGCAGAAATGAAAGCATTCCTCAAGAAACAAAGCTAAAGACCATCACCACTATCCCTGCTGCCAACTTTTCGGAGAAACAACAACAAGCACTACTTGCGTTCCTGAAAAGTAATAAAGGCGAATTATACAAATATACTGTGGAAGATCTCCTCAAAATCAAGGTGGTCAGCAAAGAAGGAAGTTCAACCATACAAAACCTCCTTAAAGTAACATTAGAAGAACTAGTTGAAGAAAAATTCTCCCAAATCATTCCTGAACAAACGAACCAAAACCTCTCTTTCACTTCATGGCTCCTACTCAGTGTGGTGGCCGTCATCGCTGTCGTAGCCTTTATCATCTATCAAAACTGGAGCGGAGAAAAGAAAAAAACAATGGGTCTAGAAGCAGAAATAAACGCCCCAATAGAGTAAAAAAGAGTGTAAATAGTTAGCTGCTCCATAGTCATGTGAATGCAAAATAAATAGTCATGTATAACTTATAATGACTTCATTTTCACATATCTCTTTTTAACCGTATGGCAGCAACAGTAAAGTACCTATTCGCCCTTGCCGCAATCCTACTTTTAGGACTCGTCTACTACCTAAAATATCGCTACAAAGTACCCTTAGTACTTAAAAAGATAGAGATTCAGCCCAAAGGCCTTCCCAAAGAATTTGATGAGCTAAAGATAGGTCACCTTACCGATCTACATTGTGGTAACTATCCCAAAGGGAGCAACATACTAGAAACCGCCATCGACATGTTAATGGCTGAAAAGCCAGACATCATCTTTATCACTGGCGATGTCATCGAACGCTACGTACAAGAAATGCGCGACCAATATCCGTTATTACAAAAGATTAAAGCTCCCAAAGGCGTATTTTCCATATTAGGAAACCACGAATATGGCCCTGTAAAAAAATATAAAGGGCGCAACACCATCATCGACCACGTAGCCGAAATAGAAGAAGTTCAAAGGTCACTAGGCTGGAAGCTCCTCCTCAATCAAAACCATATACTAACCATCAAAAAGAAAAAGCTCGCCATCATCGGCGTAGAAAACCATGGCACAGGCCGATTCCCTTGCGAAGCAGACTTAAAAAAAGCCTCCAAAGGCACAGAGAAGGCAGACTTTCGCCTCCTCCTCTCGCACGACCCTAGCCACTGGGAAAATCAAGTGGTCAACACTACCCCCTCCATTGCCATCACCTTCTCCGGGCATACGCACGGTATCAGCTACCTTGTAAGCAATGAACAACGCAAAATATACCATTATACCAAATACTACGGGCTATACCGACATAAACACCAATACCTATACGTCTGTAGCGGCATAGGCAACGATAAAGACTATGGCAGGTTTCTTAAACCACGAGAAATCGCCATTATCACACTAAAACATTAACTTTATCCCCTCATCTCAACCCATTAGGAAGCCATCAACCCCGTTATAGCTGTGTTCCTCCACGAAACCATCCATCTACCCGCAGGCCAGCGCCCCTTTCGACTAGACAAGTTCCTCACCGGCCAGTTACCCAACGTCTCTCGCACACGCATACAAGCAGGCATCAAGGAAAGCAACATTCTTGTCAATGAAAAAAACGTGAAAGCGAGCTACGCCGTGCGACCCTTTGACACTATCCAGATATTACTGCCTTACCCTCCGCGAGACGAGGACATAGCGCCTGAAGACCTACCTCTCGACATCGTATATGAAGATGCACACCTCCTCGTCGTCAACAAGGCAGCTCCCATGGTCGTCCATCCAGGCCATGCAAACTGGACAGGTACACTCGTCAACGCACTGCTCTACCACATCGATCACCTCTCCACCACGACCGACAATCCTGTTCGCGCAGGCCTCGTCCACCGCATCGATAAAGGCACCTCAGGCCTCTTAGTCGTCGGAAAAACAGAAGAAAGCCTTGCTCACCTTGCAGGACAGTTTTATCACCGTACCGTAAACAGGCGCTACCTTGCCTTGATATGGGGCAACCTCAAAGAAGATGAAGGTACCGTCTCCGTACCCCTAGGCCGTAGCCCAAAAGATAGACGCGTCATGACCGCCTACCCTGAAGGAGAAGGAAAACACGCCGTCACCCACTACCAAGTCATCAAAAGGTACAGCTACACCACCCTCATCACCTGTAAGCTAGAGACAGGACGTACCCACCAAATAAGAGCCCATATGAAGCATATAGGCCACCCACTCTTTGGAGACCCCCGCTACGGAGGCGATACCGTCCTCTTTGGCCCCCGTTTCTCCAAGTACCTTACCTTCGTTAAAAACGGCTTCAGTCTGCTCCCCCATCAAGCACTACACGCTACAAGCCTAGAATTCGTCCATCCAGCCACTGGTCAGGTCATGACTTTTGAAGTCCCTCCTCCAGACAACTTCCAACGTCTACTAGATAAATGGGAGCGTTATAATGGCTGATCTAAGGTAGCGACCATGCCATCATTTTGCTCTTTAAAGTCGACTTCTTATCTTAGCCCTCTCCTACCCTTAATTTGTAACAGTCAACTTCATGAAAGAAAAGATTCCCATCTACCTATGTGCCCACGTCATTTTGCGTAAAGGCAACCACATATTGCTTAACCTACGCGACCAAACGCGCTTTGCTTCTGGCTACTACAGCGTCATCAGCGGAGGTGTCGATCCAGGAGAGTCTATCAAAGAAGCAGCTATCCGAGAGATTTATGAAGAGGCAGGCCTCATGGTAAAAGAGGAAGATCTACACTTTTATACCTTGATGCATTCACAAGAGAAAGATGGCATCCACATGTCCACCTTCTTTATTACCGACAGATGGGAGGGAGAAGTTGAGAACAAAGAGCCTCACAAACATAAAGAGATGCGATTTTACCCTATCGATCAACTGCCGACCCCTCTTATCCCTTATATAGCCAAAGCACTCGAAGGTTTTGATAAGATGGGTACTACGTCACACAGATACTATCGAGAATATCGATGGGATCGATAGAGCCAGTCGTTGACGAATAGCATGCGCACTACTACAAGATTTTTTGTAGTGCAGCCACTGTATGGTCGATATCCTCATAATCATTGTCAACCCCTAGCGAGAGACGCACATTCGCTGCTGTGGCAGGTACCCCCAACGCCTTCAGCACATGCGACGTTGTCTTGCCCCCGCTCATACACGCACTCCCACTAGACGTAGCGACCCCTTCTAAGGCAAGTTGCATGATCAGTGTCTCTGGGTCTCCTTGAGGCAAGCCCACATTTACAATGGTACATAAACTTTTGGTAGGCTCTTTACAAAGACCGTGGAAGGTAATATCTGGGATCGTCTCCTCCAGCTGCTCTATCATATACTGCTTTAACCTTCCAATATGTTCGCGCACCTTCTCCTGCCTCCCTTGTTGCTTTTCCAACGCATAGGCCATGCCGACGATTCCTGCCACATTTTCCGTCCCCCCACGTAACCCACGCTCCTGCTGTCCTCCATACAACAGCGGAGCAAGGCGTAACCCCTCCCTAACATAGAGAAAACCTACGCCCTTCGGTCCATAAAACTTATGCGCCGAACCCGTACATACATCAACCCCCCAAGCCGTCAAGTCAATCGGATAATACCCCACAGTCTGCACCAAATCACTATGAAAGATCGCCGCATACTGTCTACACAAAGCTGCCACACACCCAACATCCGTCAAGTTCCCCACCTCATTATTACCATGCATCAAACTCACCAAAGACCTCGGATGACGTTCTAACAGCCTCTCAAGGGATCCATAGTCGATCTCGCCCCCTGCTTTCAACCCTACATAAGAGACCTCAACACCTTTTTTCTGCCATGCACGGACAGGTTCAAGCACTGAAGCATGCTCCAAAGGCGAAGTGATGATATGCTTCACCCCACACCCCTCCACCACACCATGGATCGCCCAATTGTTTGCCTCCGTCCCTCCAGAAGTAAAGAAAAGGTTCCCATCCGAACCTCCCAGTAACCCTTTCATCGTCCGACGTGCTCCCTCCAGCTCACTTTTGACCACACTCCCCGCAGGGTACAAAGACGAAGGATTCCCATACCGCTCTTGCAGATAGGGTAACATATGCGCTAAAGCCTCGGCATCTAGATGCGTCGTCGCAGCATGGTCTAAATATACATTTTTGGGTAAAACACCTTCTCTTCTTAATGGCATCGTATTTACTATTTTTCTAAATCGCTATCACAGCACAAAGATAGTGAATTAATGGCAAGGAGAAACACCCACCCCTCAATCTTTGCGACACAATCCTAAGGCCTTCTCCCTTTGTATAAGAAAAAAACCTATAAATATTTTTGAAGATGTTTCAAGAGCCAAGGAAGATCGCACACAGTAACATTTTCTTTTAGTTGATAAGGATGCTCCAAAGAAGGAGTCACCATAAAATTTTCCTTGGTAGCCAAATCACCTATAGTGTTGAGTAAACTTTTCGTGACACCTGGTGCCTCGTTAACTTTTGCTTCAATATAAACCAAAGGCGTATTACCTTTAACCAAGACAAGATCACATTCCGCGCCAGCACGAGCTCTATAAAAATATGGGAACACATCCAGCCCCAATTTAACCACCTGCTCTATGACAAACCCTTCCCGAGAGGCACCGATAGATGGATGGCTCAAAAGCTCGCTGATTTCTTTTATGTGAAGTGTGTGATGGGGCAGTCCACTATCTCTGATATAATATTTAAGTGTTTTTATCAACCTCTTTTTGTTATTGACATAAAAAGGAGGTAACTCTCTGAGCATATAGCTATATAGCTACCCATAAAAAACTGCATGATCTTATGTACCGTTTTTCTATCTATACCTAGCAACTTTGATAAGTTACTTACATTGCAAAGATTGCCTTGCATATGCGCAAACATGGTAAATGTACGTGCCAGAACGCAGGAGGTGTCGTCAAGCCAAGTAAAGGCAAATCCCCCTCAAAGTACGTATTCAAAAAAGAGCGATACCAAAACTTTCTATACACGACATCCTTCATCAGAAAAGGTTCTGTGAAACCACCTCTTAGCCAAAGAGAGATCATATCTTTTTCACTAGCTAGCTCCCAAAATATGAAAAGGGGTAAGCTCCATATAAACCACTCTTCCTGCTAATGATCCGAACTTTCTTTCAGTATTGTGGGATTCGCAGATCCTAAAAGTATAAACCTGCCTGCCTTTCTATAACTATCGATCACCGGGCGGAGCCGTGGAAACAAGGAGGGCAACCGTTGCACTTCGTCGATTATCACGCACTTTTCCTTATTCTCTCCAAAATAAACTTTCGGATTGTTTTGTAAAACCCTTAGATCATCTGGATTTTCAAGGTCAAGATAGAGAACCTCTCTGTGCAGCGACGGAGAAACTTCCCTCACAAGGGTCGTTTTCCCCACCTGCCTAGGCCCTAAAATAACCGTTGCAGGAAAATGCTTTGTCAATCCCTTTAATCTTTTTTCTAAAATACGTTTTACCATGCTCGCCAATTTAGGATACCAATCCCAAATTAGCAAGGAAGAAAAATGTGGTCAGATAACATATTCACAGAAACCTCGGAGAAGAAGACCACAATAATGACCTAAGCCGTTCATTCCCTCCTCCCCTAAATCTCTTCTCATAATACTAAAAAGCTTATCTTAGCCCTTCCAAAAGTACTACAGCACCCTGTTCCCGTTCCCTATGTGCAAAAGCAAACACTTCCTTCTATTGATAGCTGCAGTCACCCTAAGTAGCAAGACCACCTACGCCTACCCAGAAGACGATCAAAAGACCGAAAAAGCCAAGACACCCGTTCTAAAAAAAAGCCAATCCAAAAATACATTAAAAATAGTACTCTTCACCGTCGGGATCATCTCAGTGGCCTTTATTCTTGGAACAGTAATCAGCCATCTTGGTAACAGTGATCCAAAAAATGATGAAAGTGACCCGAAAGACGATAGCGGAAGTGATGAGGAAAAAAATGATGAAAGTGACCCGAAAGACGATAGTGAAAGTGATGAGGAAAAAGGTGAGGAAATAAAAATCAATGAATATTGGAAAAAATTCACTCAAGAAATAGATGGTGAAGAAGTAGAGATCTATAAATTTGATCTTACTCTATCTGGTCCAAAAAATAAAGACCTCTCTACAGGAGAATACTGGAAAAACGCTCTCAAATCCCTAGGAAACATCTTGAACAAGAAAGGTACTGACTATACCTATGGGCTCAGTTTTAGGATAGTTACTACTAATATTAATATATTTGATATAAATTTATTGAAAAACCTTCCAAAGAAGTCCAATGTAAAGAGTTTTGAGTTCTCTTCAATTATAAGTGGCAATATTTTTCATATAATAGAAAGTTTTCCATCATTGGTTAAGTTAGAAATTGAAAACACTATTAGTTGCAGTGCAAAATCTCTTGACTTTATAAAACCACTCGAAAAAATTAAATTTCTTACCTTACATGGCTTTGAGCAAGTAACAGACATTACCCCAATAGGAGATAAAACAGACTTACGAAGTCTAATGCTTTGGAGCTTCGAAGTCTCCGATCTGACCCCGCTAAAGAGCCTTGTAAACTTAGAAACACTCTTCCTTGAACAAATGAATAGCAAAAAAGAGGTTTTTCCTCCATTTGAAAAGCTTACAAAGCTCAAAAAACTAAAAATGGAAAGCTATAAAAAAGATGAGAAAAAAACTTTAACCAGAGCAAAAAAATTGCCAGACAGCATCAAGAAACTTATAAACCTAGAAGAGCTTGAACTTGTTAATTTTCATGATTTAGAAGACTTGAAGCCATTAGAAAGCTTTTACAAGACATTAGGGGTGCTTAAACTGTCCAGTTCACCCAAGGCGAAAAACCTTTCTGTAATAGGTAAACTCGTACAATTAAACGAGCTATACCTCAATAATATAGCGCTCAAAGATCTTTCGCTCTTAAGTAGGCTAAAGAACCTACAAATACTTACCTTGATAGATTTAGCCAACGTAAAAGACTTTTCTCAAGTAGGTAATCTCGTAAAATTAAACAACCTACACGTTGATAATATAGTAGGCCTCAAGGACATCTCCTTCCTAAAAAACCTAGAGAATCTAAAAAAACTTACCCTTATACGATTACCTCAAGTCAGAAAAGAATATCATTATGGGCTCTTATTGATGGATAAAATAAAACAGAAAAAGGAGAGTGGTGTCGCTTCAATACCTCCTCCTGAAGAATATAAAGAATTTCTCTGGACACCAAAAGATGATAATGACCTAGAAGCAGCCAAAGATAAAGTGGCTGAAATACAAAAAAACAAGCTTCTCCAACTAGAAGATCTTATGCTAGACCTTCCCCTCGCTTATTGTCTTGCTAAAAAAGCAGACCTTGCTGCCTTTTTAGAACTCCCAAAACTAAAAAAAATGACACTATCATTAGAAGAACAAAAACCTGACAAACAAAATTTAAAGAAAAAATTTCTCAAAAAGATGAAAGATTACGACCTTAAAGAAAGTAAATATGTAGAAGCTTTTAAAAATAAAAAGATCCAATTAGCTAGCTGCACTTCTTATTAAAAGTAGGGCATGCATATCGTCACCCTTTTGCTGTTATTTTAAATTTCGTATATTAGCCCTTTCAAAAGTGCTACAACACCCTATCCCCCTCCCCATGTGCAAAAGCAAACGCTTCTTTCTATTACTAGCCGCGGTCACCCTAAGCAGCAAGACCACCTACGCCCTCCTGGAAGAGAATCAAAAGACCGAAAAAAGTCAAGACACGCATTCTCAAAAAAAGCAAACCCAAAGTCAGTCCAAAAATACATTAAAAATAGCACTCTTCACCGTCGGCATCATCTCAGTGGCCCTTGTCCTTGGAATAGTGATCAATAGCTTTGGTAGCAGCGATCTAAACGATGATGAAAACAATTTAGAGGCCTCTTGGAAAAAGTCTACTAAAGAAATAGATGGTCAAGAAATAGACATTTATGAATTTATTGTTTCTGATCCTAACGAAACTAAAGATCCAGAAGAAAACCTTAAAAGGCTTCCTCAAAAAAAACTTCTTTTCAAAAACAGTACAAAATCTCTAATGGCTACCTTGAAAAACAAAGATCGTGATTACAAATATGGAATCTGTTTAGGTGGTCAAACTTGTAACATACCTAATATGTATTTCTTTAATAACCTTCCAAATAAAGAAAATTTAAAGAGTCTTGAAGTCTGGTATCCCGAAAGTTTTGATATATTAAGCAGTTTTACATCATTGGTTGAGTTGGAAATCTACACCTATGAAGCAAATATCAAATCCCTTGACTTTATCAAACCACTAAAAAACCTCAAAACGCTTTCTTTACAAGGTTTTCCAGTAGTAAAAGACATTAAACCAATAAAAGATAAAACAAACTTAGAAATTCTCAAACTTATTGGTTTTGATGATTTAGAAGACCTAAATCCACTAGAAAGCTTGAAAAATACATTAAAGGAACTTAAACTATTCCAATTGATGAAAGTGAAAGATTTTTCTCCAGTAGGTAAACTTAAAAAATTGTCTATACTAAGCATCTACGATATACCAAAAGTTAAAGAGCTCTCCTTCCTAAAAAACCTAAAGAAGCTAAAAGAACTTATCCTTTCAAGCTTACCTAAAGTAAATCAAAAATATCATTGTAAGCTCTTTCTATTCGATAGAGTGAAAAAGATCAGCAACACGAGTGCAGCTCCAACCGCTCCACAGCACAAATGGACGAAAGAAGAAGAAGAAGAGCTAAAACTAGCAGAAAAAGAAGTTGCTGAAATAAAGATAAATAAAACAAACTTCCCTGAACTAGAAAAGCTGAATTTAGATTTTCCCCTCGTTTATTGCCTTGCTGATAATGCAGACCTTGCTTCCTTTTTAAACCTCAAAAAAATAAAACAATTGAAATTATCACGAGAAATTGAAAAAAGTGCGCATGGAAAACTTTTAAAAGAGATGCAAGATTTCGACTTCAAAGAAAGTAAATATGTAGAAGCTTTTGCCGATAAAGACATCGAATTATTTTAACAAATCTCTACAGAACCTTAGTGTGCCCTATGTGCAAAAGCAAACACCTCTTTCTATTGATAGCTGCAGTCACCCTAGGCAGCAAGACCACCTACGCCTACCCAGAAGACGATCAAAAGACCGAAAAAGCGGTACCGTTTAATTTTGTTTGGTGCGACGTGAAAGTCCTGTAATGAGAAATAAACATCCAACTAGATAGAACTCAATATGCTGTTATTGACAGTCTACCGAAGCGTGTGTCTCTGGTAACAGACTCGTGCGAAGCCTTCGGAATAATGTACCCTTGAGAAATCGCCAGTGAGTCGTAGAAAAACTGGTTTTTACTAGTACCAAGCGCGGATAAGAGGCTAGACTAGAATGGTATGGAGAACATATGTGAATTGCTATTTCTCCCCTCAGAGTCTCTTCATTACTGTTGAAAAAGAAGTTTAACTATTTTAACATCGCGCGCATAGCACCCAACCCCTTTGTCATTTCTAACAAGTGAAGCGAGCGTTCCGTGAGCTGAGTACCCGTAAGAAATCTACAAGGAGTTGAAACATACTTGGCCCTATTTTTTGAATAAGGTTGAATAAAGGCTTGATACCCCCTGATATGAGTAGATCTCTGAGGTTGTTCGGAATGGCTTCTTCTTCGACTGGCTCCTTTAGCTTCGCTCGCTCGTCATTAGACTCTATTATTAAACTATTCTGATATAGGATTATTTTAAAAAGGTGATTTTTCTAGCTGTTTTAGTCATTTCCAGACACACAAAATTTGACGGTACCGAACTACTCGTGCGAGTTTCCCCGTAAGTGGCCCAAGCACGTCTAAACCTGTCCTTTATAATGGATAAACCAGTACGGCTACCTTTACGATATTAAAACAGTCTAAATCCATTTAATGACTTTCGTCACTATTTGTTTGGAGGGGCAACAGCTTGATTTAATTAGCCCATCATTTGCTTACCTCCATTAAGAGGTTCTGTTTTTTTCTTGTAATGAGTCACTTCACTGAAGTCTACCCGCTTTCGCGTGGGTTAACGCTGTGATCTCTCACTTAAACCCTATCCCATTCATTACAAAGAGGTATTTGATTTCTCGACGATCCTTTACCCACAATTCCATGGACTTTCCTTACGATCGGCTTCTCTTTACAAGAGAATTACTAGGTTACCGTGTTCCGTGATTAATATTGAATGGGTAAGGAGTTGCCTTTACACCGACAGATTTTAGCTGTGTGATCCCAAGTGTAACGGGAGTCACTTATGTAAAGCGAAGTTCAGAGGTTAATAAGAACCTCTAAAGTTAACACCTAAAACTCTTCTAACACAAGTTTTCGAAAGGTGCCAAGAGACACATTTAACGGCTAAGGCAAACGAGGTAAGCCTTTCGACTTACCTCATCTAACCAGCCAATCAAGTCGCGTAGAGACTGATTACTATATTGTTATCAGTACGAACTTCACACGGACCTTCTTGCCTCTCTTGTCCTTCTTATCCTTCTTCTTCTTAGACTTGTCCTTCTTGTCCTTCATATCTTTCTTCTTCTTAGACTTCTTCTTGTCCTTCTTGTCCTTCTTGTCCTTCTTGTCCTTCTTGTCCTTCATATCTTTCTTCTTCTTAGACTTCTTCTTGTCCTTCTTGTCCTTCTTATCTTTCTTCTTCTTAGACTTCTTCTTCTTCTTGTCCTTCATATCTTTCTTC
>JBCCFU010000022.1:0-11369 GCA_039029575.1 Bacteroidota bacterium
ACACTGTCAAACTTGATGATGCTACATCCCGACTGTCACCGTCAAATTCATAGCAGCAACGTTGCTGGTTCATCCAATACAAGGGATGGGCTTACTGTGGCTTGAGCCGTGTGCAGGGAAACTTGCAAGCACGGTTCTTAGGAGAGTTGGCGGGGGAGACCCTGCCCGCTTATCCGACACTTAAGTCTATCTCTGCAGGCAAATCAAAATCAGGTTCAGACAAATCAGACTCGGAATCAGACAAATCAGGCTCAGAAAGAGGCTCTAGATGAACTTTAGACGAAGCCAAATTTCCATTAAAGATGATGTCATTGACTTCGTTGTTACGTTGCTTATATATCTTACGGTTTTTATTTTTTTGCTTCTCAAGGATCTTTTGTTGTTTCTTTCTTTTGTCCATAAGGCGTTTATGATATTTATTCCATAAATACTCTTTTAAGGAGGAGAGCTGATTACCGCCTTTTATTATTTCTTCCGTTTCTTTTTTTACTTTTTCTAAAAGAATTTTTTGGTTTTCTTCTGATTTTTTTTCGCTCTTTTGTAAGTAAGAATTGAGTACCTCTTGCGTGTCTTGGATGACTTTTAGGTTTCTTTCATAGTTTATTTGACTCTGCTGGTTGAGTTGATCTAAGAAGTTTTTACGGGCGATGGAGGGGTCGTAATTTTCGATGGCTTCTGCAAGCTTCGCAATGTCTTCATCGTTTCTTTGAGCTTGTGCATGCAAGGCTTTGTTTACCTGATCCTGCGATTTTTTCATTTTTTGAATTTTTAGAATCCCTTCCTGAGAAGATTTTTGTTGTAGGCGAATTTGTTCGCTGGTTTCGTCCAATTTCTTATTAAGAGCTTCTCTTTGTCTTCGATCTTTTTGTTCTATGGTTTCCATTCTGTTTACTTTCCCTATATGCAGCGGAGAGAGTTTGTTAGGATTTTGGGAAGCGGCTTTTGAGCCTTTATTCTTTTTTAGCCTTTCATTACGTGCTTTCAGTTGTGCTGAGATGGATGTTTCCTTCTGAGAAGGGGCTACGTGGAGTGGGTTGAGGGAGATGCAAAAAAGAAGAAAAATGGAGGCGGGTCTGTTGAGATTGTGTATCATAAGCAGTATATATTTGAGCCAAAAGAGTGCCGTACTATTAGGAGTGAAAGCCTAAAAAGCTTAATTCCGTAGTTGAATATCGGGTTATTTTAAGAATATGGTTTCCGAAAGTTTAATAAATAATAGTCGTATAACCAAATGCCTATTATGGGATTTGTGCAAAAATGCCTTTTTAAAGAACACCCGTTTTTAGTCATATTTATAAATAATAAAGCATTTAGAAGAGTGCTAATTTTTTTTTCATTAAATTTTAAAAAAGTAACTTATGTTGGATTTTCTTTAACTTTTGCCCTAGCCTCATCTGTCATCTTCAAAAAGTCTTCCACACGCATCTCTCCCAGAGAGCCATGTCCCTGTTTGCGTACTGCCAAGGTGTTTTTTTCCATTTCTTTATCTCCTAAGACGATCATGTAAGGAGTCTTGGCCACTTCGGTATTTCTTATTTTGCGACCTATTTTTTCATTGCTTTCGTCTGTTCGTACACGGATACCTTTGTCTTTGAGCTGTTCGGTTACCTTGCGGGCATATGCATGGTGAGCGGTAGCTATAGGCAAGACTGCTACCTGTTCGGGAGCGAGCCAGAAAGGGAGCTTGCCGGCAGTGTGTTCTAGTAAAATAGCCATAAAGCGTTCGATAGAGCCAAGCAACGCCCGATGTATCATGATGGGCTGCTTTTTTTCGTCGGTCGATGTGGTGTAGGTCAGATCAAAACGTGCGGGCAGCTGGTAGTCGACTTGTATGGTGCTCAGCTGCCACTTACGTCCAAGGCTGTCATAGATAAAGAAGTCGAGCTTAGGGCCATAGAAGGCTGCCTCTCCCTCTTCTACATGCGCTTTCAGTCCCTTTTCTCTGACTACCTCATGGATGGCTTGCTCTGCGGCCTCCCAAGCGTCATCGTCCCCTAAGTATTGATCAAGGTTTTTCGTGTCGCGCACAGAGATTTGCGCTTCGTAATGTTCAAAGTCAAACATTTTTAAGATATGTAAGATCAGATCGACAATTTTTGAAAACTCCTCTTTGAGCTGGTCCGCTTTGCAGAAAATGTGCGCATCATCCTGTGTAAAGCCGCGCACACGCGTCAGCCCATGCAGCTCTCCATGCTTCTCATAGCGATAGACCGTACCAAACTCGGCCATTCGCAACGGCAAGTCACGATATGAGTGTGGGCGGTTTTGATAGATCACACAGTGGTGCGGGCAGTTCATAGGCTTTAGCATAAAAGTTTCATCTTCGTGTGGGGTAGTGATCGGTCGAAAGGAGCTTTCTTTATATTTTTCATAGTGCCCGGAGGTCTTGTAAAGATTTGTATGGCCGATATGTGGGGTAGTCACAAAGCGATATCCTTGATCTTCTTGTATTTTTCGCAACATCTCTGAGAGCTTTTCACGGATAAAAGTACCTTTGGGTAGCCATAAAGGGAGGCCTAGTCCCACTTTTTCTGAGAAAGTGAAAAAGCCTAGTGCTTTGCCGATTTTGCGGTGATCTCTCTTTTTCGCTTCCTCTAGCATCGCTAAATACTCTTTCAACAACGCCTTCTCAGGGAAGGAGATGCCATAGATGCGCGTCAGCTGCGGATTGTTCATGTCACCGCGCCAATAAGCCCCTGCTACATTCGTCAGCTTCACACTTTTGATATAGCCTGTATGTGGCAGGTGAGGTCCTGCGCATAGGTCGGCAAAGTCACCATGTTCATAGAGGGTGATCTGTCCATCTTGCAGCCCTGCTAATATCTCTTGCTTATACATGCCCTTGTCCGCTAAGCGTGTCCCTGCTTCTTTTTTACTTATCTCTTTTCGTTCAAACACGTTTCGCTCTTTGGCGAGCTTCAACATCATCTTCTCAATGGCAGGGAGTTGGTTCCCATCAAAAGATAAGCCTTTAAAGTCGACATCGTAATAAAAGCCTCGTTCAATGGCAGGCCCTGTGCCAAGCTTCACCCCTGGATAAAGTCTTTCCAACGCTTGTGCCAGAAGGTGCGCAGAAGAGTGCCAAAAAGCGTGCTTCCCCCCTTTATCTTCCCACGTCAGTAGGCGTACCTCTTGCCCATCCTCCAAGGGGCGTGTTGCATCCCATACTTGTCCATCTACCTCTACAGCTAGCACCTCCTTTCCCTTAGGAAGTAAAGAATCTGCTAAAGAGAGGCCCGTTGAGCCTACAGGTATCTGATGCAAACTTCTTTCGGGCATCAACTTGATTTTTATATCTTCGTTTTTAACCATATCCATTTTTTAAGCTATTTTTTGCCTCCAAAGATAAAAAAGAATAGGTATCTAAATGCAGAACACGACCCAAATAGCCATAAAAAGAGAGAGTGACTGCCGATCTTAGCGCGATTTTTTTTTTTGAAAGCACTTTCATATTACCTTTGTTGAACAATATCACTCTCTTTCACTGAATACAAATATACCCTAAGATACTCTTCACATGTTATTAAGCCGAATACGAAACATACGTAAACATCAAAGATATTTGATGATTTCCACCTTTGCGACGCTTGGATTCTTTTTATCCGCTAAGATATATACTTTCTTTAAGGTAACTAAATTTACTATCTTAGCCCAAAAAAGGAGGCGAAAACCCAAGAAGCATATCAACCTCACTAAGCTCCTTGATAAAGCCCACCGTCAACATCTTAGTTCTCTTTACTATCAAGAGACAGCACAGCATTACTTTAATATAGGTTACATCATCCATCCCCAAAGCTCTCTTCGGGAAGCCGCGGAGGATATCATAGGCAACGTAGCTTCCGCACGTAAATTTCAACCTTGTATGGATGAAACTACCTTTACCAACTTGAACAAGTTTTGCGGAAAAGATGAAAATACAAAAAGAGCCCTTTGCAATTTTTTCCTGAAGAAGATAGGGGTCAGGACTTCACTAGGAAGGTTTGCAGTGATTTCCAAGATGGCTACGTCTAACCCTGACTTTAAAAGAATAGCGAAAGAGCAAAGGATCATAAAGGCATTGATCAACGATAAGACTGGTTGCTTGCAAGAAATATCCAATATCTATAACATAGTCGCTGAAAGTGATATGGAGAAATGGCTGACGGAGTTCTTTGTGCGTGATCAGATTCGCACTTCAATAAACGGCTTGTTCAATTTTGTAAATAGTGTCGTTAGTGTAGATGCTTTGGGAGGAAGAGGCCTCTTTGATATTATCAAAAACTTTGGATGGGATCCAGAAGCATGGGCAAAAGAAGGGAGCTATAGCATGTTAGTTTTGACGGTTCTTACCCTACCTTTCACTACCCTCGAGCAGTTTATCCAAGTAAACTCTATTACCCAAGATTTTGAGTATAACAAGAAACACATCAATGATGTAATGAACTTGAAAGGTCCCAATACTGAATTTTCAAAAAGTGCGCTTGGTCGCATAATCTCCACAGTTTATGGTTATACCCTCGGCTCGTTGTTGGGTTTGTTTAGCTTAGGTATAACTGATGTACCAGGTGTAACCTGGCTAGGTTCTAAACTTAGTGGTGCCTATCTAATGATTTCTATTCTACCTACTTTTATGAGGGTTACCGTACAGTATTTTTTCAAAAGAGTTGACATGTTTCGCAGTGCATACTATAATAATTTTGGGCCTAACAGTAGGTACAAAAAGTGTCAGATGGCACACAACCAAAGCGTTAAGGTACTGAATGAATTCTTGCTTTGCTGGGATCAGATGAAGCTTTTCTATGAACGCATTACAAAGAATCCTGAACTCGCAAAAGAGTGCGCTAACTACATAGAGCCTATCCGCTACTTCATCAAAAATAAAAAGTTTCATATCATGCGCTATCTAGTGCGTGAAATAAGGCAGTTGCCTGAAGGTGAGATGACGCTGTTGCAAGCATGGTGGCAATATGGGCGAATAGCGCATGTTCTTGGACTTGCTAACACGGCGAACAGCATGTCAAAAAGAGAAAAAGAGCAGGAAGCGTTCAGAAATGCTTTTTTGGCGTTTCTTTTGATGGAACCCTACTTCCGAATAGCTCAACGTATCAAAAAAGATCAGCAAACTAAGGCAAAGAGAGGATTCACATTCGTCGAACTCCTTCCCTCAGACAAAGGTAGTCTAGGGCCCCATATAGAGATCGAAGGAGGGTACTCTCTCTTTATTCCCGCAGCTAAAGTTGTGGAAAATGACTATAAGAATGTAATTAACCCCAAGACAGGTAAAGAGATGATCACTATTTTACGAGGACTCAACGGTGCTGGTAAGTCTAGCTATCTGAGCATGATAATTGAATGTGTAGATTTAGGCAACACGTATGGCATTAGTCCTGCAAAGAAAATCTCCTTAGAACCTATCCACTATGTATGTCTAAACAACAACACATCTGATATTGCAGGTAAACGCTCCCTAATGCAACAAGAGCTATACCTGATGGATAAAAATTTCTTAGATCTTTCTGATCGTATGCAAAAAGGAGAGAAGTTTCTTGCAGCGATGGATGAAACGTATAAAGCAACAAACACCAAAGAAGGAGGCTATGTCTTCTTTGCTTCTGCACTAAGCCTAGCAGAGCAAGGCAACACAACCGTCGTGGCCTCTACGCATATCGACAGCTTAGAAGACGTGTCCAGGTTAGCAAATTACAAAAACATATCCTTCTTCACTCCCGGGTACGATGTCAAAAATGATGATTTCACCTTCAAAATACATCCTGGAGCTTCCACACAGCCTGTTTGCCTCAAAGCGATAAAGAAACAGAAGTTCCACCCACCTACCACGGAAAAGATAGAGCAGCTTATGGCCAATGATCCTACCTATGCCTTTAGAAACCAAGTAGGCAAAGCGAAAGAGAAGACATTCTTCACGAAGGTGATGACTTCCTGTAGGTTGCAATACTTCCTCCTTCTCTTACTCGTATTGCTGATAGGTATGCTTTTGGGCAGCTTATTAAACCAAAAGCAATCTCTCCCCTCACGCCCCAAAACTAAAGAGATTAGGAATTAATTATTAGCTTCAACACCAAGAAACAATTCGTAAGCAGCAACTCGTAATTAATTGTATGCCAAATAAACTCAAACTTTATAACACCCTCACAAGGCGTATCGTCGACTTTGAACCGCTAGACCCACGACGGATAGGTATTTACTGGTGTGGGCCTACAACATATGCCCCTGCCCACCTTGGTCATGCACGCAGTGCCATCGTTCTTGATACGTTGGTGAGGACACTACAATATCTTGGTTACAATGTCTGCTCCGTACGCAATATTACAGATGTAGGTCATATGTTGGACGACTCCGACGAAGGAGAAGACAAAGTAGGTCGGGCAGCGCGACTTGAGCAGGTCAACCCTATGGAAGTAGTCCAACGGTATACTCTTCAATACCATGATATGTTGAAGGAATTAGGTACGTTACCCCCACAGATAGAGCCACGTGCTACCGGACATATCACCGAGCAGATCGCACTTGTCCAGCAACTCCTTCACACAGGCTTCGCCTATGAAGTCAATGGCTCCGTCTATTTCGATGTGCATGCCTTTGATGAAAAGCACAACTATGGTAGACTCTCTGGTCGTGACATCGACACCTTAATGAGTGGCACACGCCCCCTTACCAGTCAACAAGAGAAAAAATCTCCCCTTGACTTTGCCCTGTGGAAAAAAGCAGCTCCTCAACATATTATGCGTTGGCCTTCCCCTTGGGGCGAAGGCTTCCCCGGCTGGCATCTCGAATGTACCGCCATGAGTCAAGCCTACCTAGGCCTTCCTTTCGATATTCATGGAGGAGGTCTCGACCTATGCTTCCCCCACCACGAATGTGAGATCGCCCAAGCAAAGGCCGCTTACCAAAAAGACACTGCAAATTATTGGATACATCACAACATGGTCACTCTTGAAGGCAAAAAGATGAGTAAGTCCGACAACCACTTTATCACTTTAGCTCAATGCTTTACAGGTGAACATCCTCGCCTCTCCCAACCCTATAATCCCATGGCTGTAAGGCTCCTGTTGCTCCAAGCACACTATCGCAGTCCTCTCGATATCTCTGACCACGCCTTACAAGCTGCACAAAAAGGGTATGATAAGCTGATCAACGGCCTTCGAGCCCTCTCACAGCTTACACATCCCGGCACTACACCCTCTCAAGCAGATCCTTGTGAAGAAGAGATACGTACCCTCTGCGAAAAGTGTCAACAAGACCTACTTTCTGATTTAAACAGCCCTAAACTCATCGCTAATCTTTTTGACCTACGAAAATACATCCATCAGATCGATCAAGGTAACCTTCCTCTTTCCTCCCTTTCACTATCCACATGGCACCTCCTCACAAAGACATACACCACCTTTGTACAAGAAATCCTTGGCTTACAGGAAAAACATACCATCCAAGCTGAAGCACTGATACAAGGTTTGATCGACGCATACACTGAAGCCAAAGTACGAAAAGACTATGCGCAAGTAGACCATATACGTCAAACACTTCAAAAACAACGCATATCCCTCCAGGACCGGCGCGAAAAGGTATCTTGGCAGTGGGTAAGCTAGCCACACTTTTCCAAATGTAATGATCGACCTACAAAAAATGTCTTCCCAGCCCTACTTTTACCTTACTAAAATGCGATGCAACTACTCCCCTAAAAACGAATACAAAATAACCCTGCCCTACCTCTTCCCCACCGTCCTTCCTTCCCCTACCTCTATCTATCTCTATCAGCATCACACCTATGTCCCTTATAAAGTCGCCTCATGGCGTATCGTCAAAAAAAACCTTTTCCTTTCATTGACACATCCCCACCTTTTCGCAAAAGAAAGATCAACCTACCCCCTTTTCCTTTCATGGCCATGGTTAAAAAAAGTACTCAAAAAGCACCCTTCTTTAGATAACCTCGTCTTCTCTACAGACTTTCTCGCCATAGACTCTAGCGGTCAGTCCCTTGGTACCATAGCAGGGATCCAACAACGCATCATGCAACCACTCCTCATCCTTTATAAAGATGAAAAAGAAATACAAATTCCTGTACATGAGAAATTTATAGGCAACATCGACTTTGATAAACAAGTCGTACACATACAAGATACATACCACTACAACAAACCTCTTCAATACTGAATATAAAAAAAGGGAGAAATAGACAAGCTATCCCTCCCTTCGCTCTGATAAATAACCTTTCCGCTTACTACTTTTTCTTATTTTTAGCTTCTTGGATAAGTAGACGAATATCTTGAGCTACATCTTTAATCATTTGTAAGTGCTTTCTTGCTCGTCTCCCAGCAGCTTTGTTACCTGAATTTTTAAATTTTAGCAACTCTTGATCCATCGCTGTATGATTTTCCTTGAGAGTTTCTCGTAACGTATCTATCTCTGCTAAAAGTTGTGCTTCTGTATATTGGCTAATTCTTTCTCGAAATTGCTCTTTTGTTTCTGTCATAATCTTAGATGGTTAAATATTTAATTGAAGTGGTTTACTGAGTAAATATAACAAATTAAAACATATTTGCAACATTAAACCATTCTTTTTTTGTTTTTACCCTTCCCAAAAGCTTCTTGAGTCATATTTTGGACGTTTTTATTTTTTTTTACTGCGATCTAATCGAAATAAAAAACATATTTTACGAAAACATAGGGTCGTCGGATAAGTACTTATTTTTTTATATTTGTAAAAAAGTTGCCGATTTATTTTGTTTTATTTAACAAATTAGTTAATTATGCCCTCACTATTAAACCCCAATTCACTTAATTAAACCAACCAACGATCATGAAAACTAAAAACATTGCAAAGATGGCCCTTTGTGCAGCTCTTACTTGTGCTCCACTTTCTACGGTTTGTGCCTCGGAAGCGCCACAAGAGGATGCGCCTTCACGAGGATTTGTACAGACACTCAAAGATAAATGGCAAATAGTGATTCTTATCCTTCTTATCATCGCTCTTGGAGTTGGACTTTTCTACTATTTCAAGCGTGAAAAAGGCAATGGTGGAAAATAATCCAATTCGGCAGTTTTAGTGATGGGAGTATATCACCACGAAGTCTTCGTTCTTTCTCTAACTTTAGAAAAGGCGTTTTCTTCTTTTACTAAAAGATAGCAAATGAGGCTGCCTCTTTTTGAGGTGGCCTCATTTAATGAATCAACAATTTTTTATCGTTTCTGTGGGGATAGCAATATCTTGTGTAAATTTGTTATATGAAACGCCATCTTTTTACATGTCAAACGAGAAACAAACTGCCCAAAGGGCCCGGTGTATATCATTTTTATAACAAAAAACAAGAAATCATTTACGTAGGTAAGGCAAACAATATAAGGAATCGTGTAGCCAGTTACTTTCGGGGGGAGCTGGACCTTAAAACCCGTACCTTGGCCTCACAGATCTTTTATGTATCCTGTGTAATCGTTGAGAGCGAATCTGACTCTCTCCTCCTTGAAAATAACCTGATCAAGCATTACCAACCTCGCTTCAATATCCTTTTGCGCGACGGCAAAACTTATCCCTATCTCTGCATCACCAACGAACCTTACCCTCGCCTTATCGTTACGCGACAACGCCAACCTTCTCTAGGTACCTATTTTGGACCATTCACCGACATTAAATCGCTTCAAATGGTCAGAGAGCTCATTCGCGAGCTCTATCCCCTGCGTACCTGCAAACTAAACCTCTCTGCTAAAAATATTGCGAAAGGCAACTTTCGGGTATGTCTTGAGTACCATATCGGCAAGTGTTTAGGCCCCTGCGAAGGCAAGCAGAGAGAAGAGGGCTACCTCCAAGACATTGAAGCAGTAACCCAACTCCTTAAAGGCAACTTTCAAGCTGTCAAAAAAGACCTTAAGAAAAAGATGTTGGCCGCTGCCGAACGGCACGACTTTCAAGAAGCACAGCACTTCAAAGAACGCATCGAAGCACTCGACCGCTACCAAGCACGCTCCATCATCGCGCATCCCCGCTGGGGTATCCTCGACGTGATCGCTATCGTTTCAGACCAAACCCATGCCTATATCAGCTACCTACACATCTACCAAGGCAACATGCGCTTCGTAGATACCATCGCCATCGAAAAAAAACTTGCAGAAGACGACCGTGACCTTGCAGCACTCCTCCTTGTCCACTTTAGAGACCAAGTAGAAAGTAAAGCAAAAACGATCCTCTCCAACGTAGCTATCCGACCACTTCCTAAAGATACCACGCTTACGATCCCTCAACTTGGGGACAAAAAAAAGCTTGTCGACATGGCTCTTCACAATGCATGGTTCTTTAAAAAAGAACAAATCAACAAGAAGGTGACGCAAAAAAGAGCGCCACGAACCCCGCTTATCCACCTCCAACAAGACCTCCGACTCAAAGAGATACCTATGCACATCGAATGCTTTGACAACTCGAACCTGCAGGGCACTCATCCTGTCTCTGCTATGGTGTGCTTCAAAGAAGGTAGGCCGGCCAAAAAACATTATCGCCACTTTCACGTCAAAACAGTGGAAGGTATCGATGACTTCGCTACCATGCAGGAGGTAGTCTACCGACGTTATCATCGCTTGGCCGAAGAAAAGGCTCCCTTTCCCGATCTGATCGTCATCGATGGGGGCAAAGGCCAGCTCAGCGCCGCCGTAGAAGCTCTTAAAAAAGCAGGGGTCTACGAAAAAACGGCTATCATCGCCATTGCTAAGAGACTCGAAGAGATCTACTACCCCAATGACCCTCTACCTCTACATCTCAACAAAAGGTCACCCTCTCTCCAACTCTTACAAAAAATACGCAACGAGGCTCACCGATTTGCTGTCACCTTCCACCGTAAGACACGCAACAGACACACTTTTAAAACAAAACTCGAAGAAATCCCCGGCATCGGAAAGAAAACCATTGATACCTTATTACAAACGTTCGGAGGAATGTCTCAAATACAAAAAGCCTCCCTAGAAACACTCGCTGATGCAGTCGGAAGACATAAAGCCCAAAAAGTATATCAGGCACTTCACCTTTAAAGAAAAAGAAGCCAAAAGCGAAACATAGACAGCAAATAGGCTATGTCTAACCGTATCATGAAAATCACAAACTGGTACCGTCCCAAATTGTGTGGTGCGGCGTGAAAATCGTGTTATTAAATGTTTTAATTATGGAAATAGAAATACAGATCCAACTAGATAAAACTCAATATGCTGTTATTGACAGCCTACCGATGCATGCCATTTTGGTAACGGAATCGTGTGAAGCCATTGGAACAATGTACCCTTGTGCGACGTTAAAGTCGCTTTAATAAACGTTTTTATGATAATGAATAATAAAGATCCAACAAAGTAAAAACCCAATATACTGCTATTGGCAACCTATCGGCACATGCGAG
>JBCCFU010000023.1:0-11311 GCA_039029575.1 Bacteroidota bacterium
GAAAAAAATAAAAAGGAGGATCCCAAAGAAAACACAAGTGGACAACGCATAGTCCTAACCTAAAAAATACACCTTATTATTAAAAAATTCTAACTAGCATCACATCACGTAGTGAATAGCTATTTTTTTCGCTTAAAAAGCTATATCTTTGCACCATCATGGGAAAAAGAAAGACACACTTCAATACGACATTATGGGTGTACAGCGCACTCATACTTCTTTCTTTCCCCACCTTTGCTCGTATCGACGAAGGCACCCAAACAGGTAAAAATGAGAAAAAAGACCATGTCATGGAGCACATCAGTGATTCGTACGACTGGCATTTTGTTACTTATAAAGGACATCACTACACCCTTCACCTCCCAGTCATCTTGTACAAAGGAGGCGATGGTCTACACCTCTTCTCATCTCGCCGCTTGTGGGATGGGCATCACCACCCCATCGAATACCGAGGCTTCCGACTTAACGCACAAAGTAAGATAGAAGCCGCAGACGGAAGCAAAGTCTATGACCTTTCTCTGACAAAAAACGTCGTCAACCTGCTCATTAGCATAGTTTTGATGTTTCTCCTCTTCTTAAGCATGGCATTCTACTATCGTCGACTCGACCTTGATAGCCCTCCGAAAGGGATATGGGCACTGCTTACCTATATGATCTGCTTCGTGCGTGACCACATTGCCAAGGCAAACATAGACAAGAAGAACTACGAACGCTTCACCCCCTACTTGCTGACGATCTTCTGGTTTATATGGATCAACAATACCTTAGGTTTGCTGCCCGGGGCCGCTAACGTAACTGGCAACATCTCCACAACACTCGTTTTGGCAACTTTTACCTTTTTGGTCACCAACCTGAATGGATCACGCGACTATTGGGCACATATTTTTTACCCACCAGACATACCCAAATGGATTGTCCCCATGATGCTCCCCACCGAGATATTAGGTCTTTTCACCAAGAACTTGAGCTTGATGATCCGTCTCTTCGCCAACATGCTGGCAGGGCATTTCGTCCTATTGGGCATCATCGGCATCATGTTTTCTGTAGGCAGCCTCTATGCCAGCGCCATTGTGCTACCACTGGGGGTCTTTATGATCTTTTTAAAACTATTTGTTGCCTTCTTTCAAGCATATATTTTTACTCTGCTATCCGCTATCGCTATTGGTAATGCTGTACAAAGTCACGACCACGACCATGCCGAGCGCAAAGATCAGACAAACAACTTACTCACTAACCCTTAAACCCCTTTAATTATGGAATATGCAAACGGAATTGTATTAAGCGCCGCAGCACTCAGCGCTGCACTCATCGTATTATCCACCGCTTTTGGTGTTGGAAAAATAGCCAAACACGCAGTAGAAAGCATGGCAAGGCAACCAGAAGCCGCCTCGCAAATACGTATCTCTATGTTGCTAGCAGCTACTTTCATCGAAGGTATCGCTATCTTCGGTACAGTGATATGCTTGATAGTCGTAGGTAAAATAAACATCACCTAAAAACATCACCAACGTAAACCATGGAACTACTTAAACCCGACGTAGGCTTTATGTTCTGGCATAGCGCCATCATGCTGCTGACATTTCTTGTCTTAGGACGCTTTGCTTGGAAACCTTTGTTGATGTTTATCAAAGAAAGGGAAGAAGCCTACCGAAAAGCGATCGCAGAAAGGCAAAAAATAGCCAAAGAGATAGCACAAGTGGAAACAACCAAGGAAAAAATCCTTGAAGAAGCGCACGCTAAAAGTGACTTGATCATCCAAGAAGCGTTGGACAGCAAAGAGGCCCTCCTCCAAGCTGCCACCCAAGAAGGAGATGCCCAAAAGCAAAAGATCATAGAAGATGCTCTACAAGTGATTGCAGAAGAACGACAAGCCACCCAGTCCGCCCTCAAAAAGCAGACCGTCGAACTCGTCATTCATACCACAGAGAAGCTATTGACGAAGGAGCTAAGCGAGACACACAACCAACAAAAGCTTATTGAAAAAATGATCAACGACGTAGAAAGCGCTTCAAACGCTACGTAATCAACGAACTGACCTCTTTATCATGCCAACAAACAATCTATCCATCCGTTATGCCCATGCCTTCTACGCGTGGGCCAAGCAACAGAAAGGATATACACAGGTACTCCAAGATGTCAGAACCCTCTTAGCTCTATTTGAAACCTCTCCTACGTTTCAAACCTTTCTTGACAACCCTCTCGATAAGCCCAACAAAAAAGTGAAAAAGCTGACCAGCGCCCTAGCGCAAAACCTCCACCCCACCACCCTTGCCTTCTTGTCTTTCTTGATCAACAAAAAGAGAGAAAGCCACCTCAAAGAGATCTTACGACAAATGGAAGCTCGTCACAAAGTAGACCAACACATTCGGACTGCCTACTTAACCACCGCACGGCCCATCTCTGATATCCTCCGAAAAGAAATCACCCAACACATACAGCAACTTACCTCACAAGATACTGTTGAGCTGGTCGAAAAAAGAGACCCTCAACTCTTAGGTGGCTATCTCTTGCAAGTCGATGATAAACAGCTAGACATGAGTCTCCGTACCCAACTCGAAAACCTTCAGAAACATTGGGAACATGCCGGCCTCCCTAACCAAACATAACCCTACCACCATATGAAAAAAGAGATCAACCCTGAAGAAATATCCCGTATCCTAGAGAAAGAGCTTGCCTCTTTTTCTACGACCTCCACCCTAGAAGAAGTAGGCACCGTCCTTCAAGTAGGCGACGGAGTCGTACGTATCTATGGACTCACCAACGCTCAAGCAGGTGAACTTATCACCTTCCCCAATGGAGCGAAAGGACTCGTCCTCAACCTAGAAGACCACAACATCGGGGCCGTCATCTTAGGCAGCTCAGAAGGTATCAACGAAGGTGACACCGTCAAACGTACACAAAAGGTAGGCACCATCAACGTGGGAGAAGGTATGATCGGACGCGTTGTCAACACTCTAGGAGCCCCTATCGATGGTAAAGGTCCCCTGCAAGGCAAACTCTTTGAGATGCCACTAGAAAGAAAAGCCCCCGGTGTCATCTACCGCGAACCTGTCACCGAACCCCTAGAGACAGGCATCAAAGCCATCGACGCAATGATACCTATCGGCCGAGGACAACGCGAACTCATCATCGGAGACCGACAAACCGGCAAAAGCACCATCGCCATCGACACTATCCTTAACCAACGCATACACTTTGAAAAAGGCGAACCCGTCTACTGCATATACGTAGCCATCGGTCAAAAAGCATCCACCATCGCCCAAATCGTCTCCCTACTCGAAAAACATGGAGCCATGGACTATACGACCATCCTGACTGCCTCTGCCTCCGATCCTGCCCCACTGCAGTTCATTGCCCCTTTTGCAGGAGTGGCCCTAGGCGAATATTTCAGAGACACCGGACGACATGCCCTGATTGTCTATGACGACCTCTCCAAACAAGCCATTGCCTACCGCGAAGTATCACTCCTCTTACGTCGCCCACCCGGACGAGAAGCCTACCCAGGAGATGTCTTCTACCTCCATTCCCGCCTCCTAGAACGCGCTGCCAAAATCAACGAAACCGATGAAATCGCACAAGCCATGAATGACCTCCCCTCTAGCTTACAAGGCAAAGTCAAAGGAGGCGGGTCACTCACCGCCTTGCCCCTCATCGAAACCCAAGCAGGCGATGTCTCCGCTTATATCCCTACCAACGTCATCTCCATCACAGACGGTCAGATATTCCTTGACAACGACCTCTTCAACGCAAACATACGACCCGCCATCAACGTCGGCATCTCCGTCTCACGTGTAGGAGGCAACGCCCAAACCAAACCCATGAAAAAAGTTGCCGGCACCCTCAAACTAGACCAAGCCCAATTCAAAGAACTCGAAGCCTTCGCCAAGTTTGGCTCCGATATCGACCCCAGCACACAACAAATCATACAACGAGGTCGTAAAAACCAAATAATCCTCACCCAAAAACCTTTCCAGCCTGTGCCCATGGCCGAACAGATAGCCATCCTATATGTAGCTACCAGAGGTTATCTTGACAAAGTCCCTATCGAAAAAATTAATGCCTTCCAAACCGCCTACCTCTCCCTCATGCGAACAGAACACTCAACCGTCCTTGCCAAGCTTGCCACCAACCAAAAACTAGATGAAGCCAGTGAAAAAGTATTGACCAAAGTAGCTAAACAAGTGCGGAGAAAATATATACAAGACCATGAAAACGATACTATTGACAATAAACGATAGAATAGTAGAGCGGATATTAGGATTTTTATAAAAAATTTATTAACTTAGCCCTAATCTTAAGATGCCATATCAACCTCTTTAATATGAAAATTTTTAATACCTTACAAAAAAAACATAACAGATGGCTAAAATGCTTCCTCGCATTATCTATCTGCTTTAGTTCTTCGTCCAAAATCATCGGAGGATCCAATGATGCTGGAAGACAAACATACGTCTACCGCCTCGACCAGAAAGGTATCGAGAATAAAATAGAAAAGGATCAAATAAAAAAGAAATCTATATACTACGTCGTTGGTCTAGTGACCCTATTTATAGCCACTCTCTTTGCCTTTAAAAAAAACGACCCAAAAAAAGACAAGAAGAAAATAATATACATAGATGAAGATGAAAAGAAAGATTTAGCAACCCCCATCAATGAAAAAGCAGCGAAATTGCTCCTTGAACAGTTTGATAATAATACAGTAAATAATATCCCTTCACTTATTCAAGATCTAAGTATCTATCCATTTTATCAAGATCTAAAAAACTCAATGGGTGAGCCTGGCAACGAATGGGCTTTTTTCACAAAAAATATTAAAAATGGTAATCAGAACGAAGAAGAAGCTATGAAGTATTTTTGTAATAATGCAAAAATAGTAGTGAATCAAGGGATCCTGAATAGGCAAGTCAAACCATCACTCAAGGAATTAGCAGTCCTGGCAGGAAAAAAAGTGAAGGGACATAAAAAAATTAATGGTTATTCATTCAATCAGAGAGCCCTACATAAAATAATTAAAGCATTTATGATAAAGTATAATTCTCAATGTAAAAGCTATTCTGCAATAAATACAGAGTACCCTGACTTAACTAAAGCTAGCTTTACAAGAGAAAATGACGTAAGTATACCATTTACTTCCTTCTATGATAAGCTAGTAGGAAACAGACCACTAGAAGACGGAAGTGGAACGCTACTAGATAAAATGATAACATCTGTTTCTGATAATACTAATGAATTATCAGAAACAGATGTTATGAACCTCTTTGCCTGTTTGTTTCTTAAATTAGATGAGATACTAGACGAGCATATAGAAAAAGTTAGGGAGGAGGCTCAGACAGGGCAAAAAAAATATAAAGGGGATCTACTTAACCAGATTTTTAGTCAATTGCAACAAGTAGAAGATATGTCAAATCACTGTCATGGTAGAACAAAAAGATTAATCTTTGACTTTTATAACTTCCTAGATTTAAAATCTGGAAGCTCCCCTCAAACAATGTTTGGCTCTATATATTGGTTCTTTGATGAATTCAAAAAAGATATAGTAAACAGGGTGATCCCATATGTTATCACAGGGGTCCCGCCATCTCAACATAAAAGGCTGAAAGCAAAAGATGAATACAACATTGGCGAGGTTCATGGACACAACTGGATCATGGGGCTTTTAGGAAAGGCGGGAATCCGCTTCCCTGGGCAAGAGGTAGCGGCAGGTGACATAGATGCTAAGACAGGAACTTACGCAGGTATTGATAATTTTTTGAGAGGTAAAATTCAAAAAATTAGTGATAAAGAAGGAGACAAAAGAGCTACAGAATATGTTTTTAATAGGTATCTCGAGTGTTTTTCACCTGTGCATATCATCAATAATTATGCGGAATACATCAAATCCAGTACGTTAAAGATAGAGAATATCATGCTCAACATAGATGAGGTAGAAACTCT
Organism: Bacteroidota bacterium; assembly: GCA_039029575.1. Lineage (GTDB taxonomy): Bacteria > Bacteroidota > Bacteroidia > Cytophagales > Amoebophilaceae > JBCCFU01. The sequence goes on from JBCCFU010000023.1 coordinate 5,935, forward strand.
GTATGACCAACTTGTATTCAATAAGAAACAGGAAGAAGCAGAAAAAAAACTAATAAGAGTAGATGATAGTGATTTAAAGAATATAATCGTGCAAGTCAGAAAAGGGAAGCTTGCCTATCTATTATTTCGTTTGGGCTTCTTCAGACTAGCAAAGAAAGGTGATAAAAACGTCTTAACCGTCGCAAACTTATTATCATGGACATGATGACTATTACCCATAACTTTTTACTTGAAGTCTGACGACTACATCACGTATCACCACACTTTTCTAAGCGATACCACATTATCTTTGGAGCTTTTTTCAAGTTCTCGCAAAGAATAAGGAAGCTACGGATTTGCAGTTTTTAACTTTGACTTGGCAAGGAGTGCTTTGATGGCTGGTAGTTGTTTTTCAGCACACTCTTTGCCCCTGCGATAGACTTCTGTCATCACCTCTTTGGTGGAAAAGATAGTATTCATCACCCCACTAAGGTCTGGCCTTATGACGATATCGGCATTTTTTTCCCTTATTTTGTCAAAATGGTGGCGCATGATATAGTAGCTGCGGACACTGACATTTCCGATCTTTTTTTTTGCTTTGATGTTTATCCATCCTTTGGCATTGGATGCGATAATCACCTGACTTCCTCTTTTTTTGGCTACTTGAACGGGAAGTTCGCTGATAACACCACCGTCTACATAGGGTTTGTTATTAATTTCTACAGGTTGCAACAATCCAGGCAGTGCAGCAGATGCGCAAATAGGATCAAATAAACTCCCTGAGCCAAAAGTTACAAGATTGCCTTCTTCGAGGTCGGTAGCTACCACTTGCAAAGGTATTTTCAATTCTTCAAATGTCTTGGCGGAAAGCTCCTTCATCAATATTTTGCGCATACGCTTGGTGGAGAAGAAGCCTTTTCCAGCGAATCCATGGTATAGTGAAGGGAAGCCGAATAGTTGATACGATTTTAGGCCTGGCATCAAGCACAGGGTACGTTCGAAAATGTGTTCAGGCAAATGTCCATCTGCATAGAATGCACCGATGAGAGCTCCCATGCTACAGCCAACAATGAGGTCGATGGGTATCTTTGCCTTGTGCAATACTTCAAGTACACCGAGATGTGCGATGCCTTTAGCCCCCCCAGCCCCTAATACAAGGGTGATAGTGGGAGTAAAAGGATGGGCAGCAAGATAGCCTTTAGGTGAAGATATGGTGGGTTCGCAAGCAGTTTTTGTCATAATTTTTAATTCTATTTTGCATTAAATTTAGCAAATAAAATAATTTTTACAAAAAAACAGAAGTTTGTTAGCAAAAAGAGGATCGAAGAGTATAAATTAGTTTATAGCTGAAAAGACATTAATATTTATCCGCTGATTACTCTCTATGTCGCAAGTATTTACATTTTTGTTTGACTATCCGATTATTTCTCTTTTTCTTTTAGGTAACCTGCTAATGGGCATTTGGTCTAAGGGGAGAATGAGGGTATTGACATTTAGGGATTATGCTACCGCAAGTCAGTCTTTGCCGATAGGTATTTTGATTATGACGTTGTTGGCGACAAGGCTGGGTAGTACGGATTTGGCGGATGCAGGTTTTGTCTTTCAGTATGGTATGTTAGAGACGGTTATGACGCTCACCTTCATGTTTACCTTCTTTTTAGTAGGTACTTTTGTGGCTCCTTTTTTCGTTTATTTTCAAGATTGTATGACGTTGGGAGACATCATGGAGCGGTTGTATGGACGTGTGCTCAAGATAGTGACGGGTATTTTATGTATGGCTTTTTCGGTGATTATACTTACGGCGCAAGTGAAGGCGGTGGCGTTGATAAGTGGTCGTATCTTGCATATATCTGCCAACAAGGCGATCTTATGGTGTTTGGTGGTGATCATTCTATATAGTATTTGGGGAGGGATGCGTTCGGTGAGTTATACGGATGTACCACAAGTGATTGTGACGTTGAGTGTTTTGTTGTTTATCACGCAGACGTTGATACAGAAGGTGGGGGGGATAAGTGTGCTTTTGTCAAAGTTACCAACGGAGAAGATGCTCTTTTCAGGAAGTCCTTATTTTGGTCATAAGCTTGCTTCGCTCGTTTTTTGGGGTATTTTTCCTACTTTTCTTTTGACACCTCCTACGGTGCAGCGGATGTTGATTGTACATGACAAGCGGCTGGTGCGGAGGATGTGGTATGCTAGTGCGGTTTTGTATGGTTTGATACGTTTCTTAATTGTCTTGATCGGCTTGTGTGCGCTTGTTGATCAGGATAAACTGAAGCTTGGGGGGCATGGTAAAGAGTTACTGCCTCGGCTTATCGGCGTATTATTTATGGGTCAGGATACAGTTCAAGAGTTGATATTCATAGGTTTTTTGGGGATCTTGCTCTCGACGATGAGTTCGTATTTGCACGTCATGAGTGTGATCATGGTACAAGACATCATTGTTCCAGTGCGTAAGTTTTTCTATAAAAAGGCGCTTCATCCACAAAGTAAGGCGGTATATGCGCGCATAGGGGTGGGGGTGATGGGGTGTATGGCTATTTTGATAGGCTTTTATAGTGAGCCTACGCTGGAGGATGTGCAGATGCATCGATGGGCGGTGCTGTTTTTTAATATTGTGTTGGTTCCGTTGTTGATAGGCCTTTTTGGTATAAAGACGGATGTGATCTATTGGGTAGGCTTCTGTGTAGTTTATCTTGCGACTGGGGTGTTTTCGTATGCTTGGGGTGCAGACATTTACATAAGCTTCTTTATAGGGATGTTCTTGGGTTGTATCACGTTCTTTTTGGTGCATTATCTGGTGAATGATGGCTTTGTGATTATACGGCGCAGTGAGCAAACGGTGACTGAGCAGCTCTGGTTACCGAAAAAATCGAAGATATGGGCGAAGATAAGGTCTTGGATGCGTTTGCCTTTACAGCTTCCAGAGGTGACGCGCAGGTTAGTTTTGCACTATCCAGCTCATTCCGTTGCTTTCTCTGTCTTCATCTTTGGGTTTTATAGTTTTGTGGCGGTGACGACAAGAGGGATGGAACACGAGATAGGGATCACTCGTTTTATGTGGTTTGTGCATATCATCGGTATTGGGTTATGTGCGGGGTTGCTTTTTGAAGGGTTATGGCACCTGAAGTTGAGGCCCTATTTTGCACTTTACTGGCATGTTACCTTGTTGTACTGTCTGCCTTTTGCGGGAACCCTAACTTTCTTAAAAACGTATGAGGGGATCTTTCCAGTGATACAGTGGTTCCTGTTGTGGATATGTTTGCTTGTGTTGGTGAATACGTTCACTTTCGTGGTGCTTCTTAGCTTGGGTACGAGTATGGGTTACCTATTGTATACGCGTCTTGTAGATCCTTCGGCTGTTAGCATCTATGAGAAACTACCTGCTGAGTTCTCTTGGCTTACCATGGGTTTGGTCTTCTTTGGCACTCTCTTGTTCAAATACTTGCAGGAACGGCATATCAGACGCAAGATTTACGTTAGCTATGTAGCTTCTAAGGAAGTGGAGCACGAAGTAAGAGAGCCGCTTGCTCTACTGAGTGGCTTGGGCCATCTGATAGGTCATACTCTCATCGATGGGAAGGTCATGAAACAGAAAGGAGAGGAGGGAATGTGGCTCTCTAAGAAACGGTATGGTACCTTGAAAAAGCATATACACGAGATTGAAAGCCGTACCAAAGAAGTAAGTGATCAGATTGAACAGTTCTCTAACTTATTGCAACAACAGATATTAGGTGCTTTTGTCCAAAAAGAGGTACACATACGTTCTTTGGTAGAGGATGCTATTGAAAAGATTCCAGATAAGTATCGAAGGAAAGTGCATGTCAGCATGGAATGTATGGAAGACTTCGAAGCTAACCTCTTGGCGAATGTTTTCTCTAATGTCATCTTTTATCTAGTTAAAAATGCCTATCAACATGGAGAAGCTTCTGAAGTCATCATCAAGATAGATGGCAAGAAACGTACGATATACGTTCGTGACGATGGCAAAGGTATCCCTCCTGATGTGTTGCCACGTGTCTTTGACCTTTTCTACCGAACAAAAAATGGCGGTGGCATAGGCCTCTCTTTGGTGAAGATGATCGTAGAGGCCTCGGGGGGCAAGGTGACTTGCTATGCCAAACATGGCGGGAAAAAGACGTTCACAGAGGTAGTGATGAAGTTTTAACGAGAAGAGAAGAAGAGAACCGAATCCATACACTTACGATTTTAATCCATGCTACTTTTTAGTAGATACCTTCTTTTTAGGACAGGGTCCGTATCGATTATCGTTGGGATCGCTATCCATAAGATTGAAAATAAAGATTACTATCCATCCTGGTGGAAAAATGGGCAGAAGGAGCCACCAACCACTGCGGCCAGTATCATGCAATCTACGTGCAGAGACAGCAAGCATAGGGAGAAAATTCAATAGAACATAGATAGCCATTGCTCCTAATATCCATGGATAGGCAGAAACATTTCTACTAAAAAATACTAAAAGTAAGGAGAAGAAACAAAGGCCTCCGAAAAAAACGGCTTTACATGTCCAATATTCTTTTCTTTGGGCTCTTCCCGAAAAAGTAGCGTATTTTTTGAAGGCATCTATATAATAATTGATCATGATATGAAGGGGTTTGTAGGTTTTTGGTCTGTAAGTTAGTGAGTTTATGCCAATAATCAAAACTTTTTTATTTAAAATCGTATACATATGTCTAAAAAATGACTATGAGATCATCTTTGCGAGAATTAAAAGCAAAATATTGAGTTTGTACTTGATTAGGAATTAGGGATTATTCGAAACAATATTTATTAGCTATTTTTACCACGTTAAAAGATATTTTTTCCTCATGCCCAAAAAAAGAAAGACGATCGACCAAAGTCAAGGGAGCAAGCAGACTCCTTTGATGCAGCAATACCAAGAGATCAAGGCCAAGCACCCAGGCACGATCCTTCTCTTTCGGGTAGGTGACTTTTATGAAACTTTTGAAGAGGATGCTGTCACGCTCAGTAAGGTTGGCAACATCGTCTTGACACGGCGTTCCAACGGTTCAGCTGCCTCTGTCAAGCTCGCCGGCTTCCCGCACCATGCGTTGGACACCTATGTGCCGAAGTTGGTCAAAGCTGGCTGTCGCGTAGCGATATGCGACCAGCTTGAAAGGCCGGGTGAAACCAAAGGGATCGTTAAAAGAGGGGTCACCGAACTTGTCACCCCAGGCCTTGCCTACAACGACAATGTCCTCGATCAGCGGCATAATAACTACTTGGCAGCGCTCCACTTTGGTAAGAAGAAAATAGGACTCGCCTTCCTCGATGTCTCTACTGGGGAGTTCATGACGGCTGAAGGGGATGAAGCCTACATCGAAAAGCTCGTCGAGAGCTTCTCTCCAGCGGAAGTGGTCTTCAACAAAAAGGAGAAAAA
>JBCCFU010000024.1:0-11071 GCA_039029575.1 Bacteroidota bacterium
CCTCGATGTCTCTACTGGGGAGTTCATGACGGCTGAAGGGGATGAAGCCTACATCGAAAAGCTCGTCGAGAGCTTCTCTCCAGCGGAAGTGGTCTTCAACAAAAAGGAGAAAAAAAAGTTTCTCACGCTCTTCCCAGAACTCTACCACCACACCTTAGGAGATTGGGTGTTCCACGATACGTATGCCTACGAACGACTGAATCAACATTTTGGTACTAAAAATCTCAAAGGCTTTGGTATCGAAGAGCTAAGGGATGGCATCACCGCGGCTGGGGCGATCCTCTGCTACCTCGAAGAAACCCAACACGAGGAGGTCGCACACATCAGCCACATCGCACGGCTGGAGGAGGGACAATATATGTGGATGGATAAGTTTACTATCCGCAACTTAGAGCTGGTACAAGCACAACAAGAAGGGGGGATGCCGCTGATCGATGTATTAGACCATACGGTCACGCCGATGGGGGCACGGCTCTTGAGAAAATGGCTTCTGCTGCCCTTGACGAATGTGACAATGATAGAACAACGGCTACAGCGTGTCTGTCTCTTGGTTGAAGGCAGCACGTTGCGCAAAGAGCTAGAAACACATCTTGGAGAACTCGGCGACTTGGAGCGACTCATCGCAAAAGTGGCGGCCAAGCGGATCAACCCGCGGGAGATGGTGATGCTCAAAAAAGCATTGCAACATATTGCGCCTATCCAAGAAATCTTGCGCCAAAGCAAAGCGCCTGCTTTGAAGACATTGGCAGACCAGATGAATGCGTGTGTCCCCCTTCTCAACAGGATAGAGACGACCCTACAGCCTTATCCCCCAGTACAGACCAACCAAGGCAACCTGATCGAGCCAGGTGTCGACGCGAAGCTCGATGACCTTAGAAAGGTCGCTTTTGAAAGTCAGCGCTACCTAGACGATCTGTTGGTAAAGGCACGCAAGCAGACGGGTATCACTTCACTCAAAATAGGAGAAAATAGAGTCTTTGGCTACTACTTAGAAGTACGTCATAAGTATAAAGACCTTGTCCCAGCCGACTGGATACCTAAGCAGACGCTCGCCAACGCCGAACGATATATCAACCAAGAGCTCAAAACATACGAAGAAAAAATCGTATACGCACGTGAGCGAATCATCACCCTCGAGCAACATCTCTTTCAAACGTTAGTAGAAGCGTGTGGAGCGTTCATCTTACCGATTCAGCAAAACGCGAAGCTCCTCGCTGAGCTCGACTGCTATCACGCCTTCGCATACCTTGCTACAGAATATCATTACACAGCTCCCACCCTCAGTGATGACCACGTCATCGACCTCAGGCAAGCACGGCATCCTGTCATCGAACAACGCCTCTCTTTAAACGCGCACTATGTACCCAACGATGTCTACCTCGACACCGATACCCAGCAGATCATGCTGATCACAGGGCCCAACATGGGCGGTAAGTCGGCCCTCCTTCGACAAGTGCAGCTCATCGTCATCATGGCACAGATCGGCTGCTTCGTCCCTGCGACCTCTGCCGTCATCGGCATCATCGACAAGCTCTTCAGCCGTGTAGGGGCTTCTGACAACCTCGCACAAGGGGAGTCTACCTTTATGGTGGAGATGAACGAGACGGCGAACATCGTCAACAACCTCAGTGAAAGGAGCTTGGTGGCTTTGGACGAACTCGGACGCGGCACCGGCACGGCCGATGGCCTCTCCATCGCACAGGCGACGATCGAGTTTTTACACAACCACCCACGATATAGGGCTAAAACACTCTTTGCTACCCACTACCATGAACTCAACGTCTTGCAAGAAAAGCTTTCACGGGTCAAAAACTTCCACCTCATCGTCAAAGAAGTCAACGATGACATCGTCTTCTTACACAAGCTCAAGACGGGCAGCACGCCCAACAGCTTCGGCATACAGGTTGCCAAGATGGCGGGCATCCCACGCAGTGTCACCACACGCGCCCATACCATCCTCTCCCACCTACAAGGCTCAGAAGAAGAAGACAAGCTTACCAATAAGCTCAAAAACATACCGGAAGCTACCTATCAACTCACCCTACTTGAACCTACGCCTCGCTACAAAGAACTCTTACAAAAGCTTAAAAAAATAGAGATCGACTCTCTCTCTCCTGTAGAGGCTCTCATGAAACTCAATGAACTGAAAATGATCATCCAAGAGTGAGCTCACCATGACTCAAAGCTCAATGAGATATGATAAGGTGGTACTGTTTAGTTTTGTGTGTTTGGAAATGACTAAAATAGCTGTCAAAATTACCTTTCAAATAAAACTTTTATACTAGAATAGTTTTATACTAACTTTTAATGACGAGCGAGCAACGCGAGAGATCTGCTCATATCAGGGGGGATCAAGCCTTTATTTAAACCCCTATGAGAACTTGTTCTCACACATAATAATGAAAGAAGAATTTAAAAGGCATGGATTGAACCCTCCGCTCACGCTACGGGGAAATCTATACACCTGGCGCGGATTTGTTATCCGTGCCTCGTTGTAGAGAGTGTTAGTAAATTATACAAAAGGTTGTATATTGTTGTTAAAAATCACTAACTTAAACCGACGTTTTAAAAAAATCTATAAAACGTCGGTTTTTGTGTTATAAACGCACTTTTTGGGTATAAAAAATAGAGAGCTGTGCACAAAACTTTGGCGGTTTATTTTCTCTCTCCCTGCCTCCTTGAAAATTTTGAATGGCTCCAAACTGTTTGTCCGAAATTCTAAGCAAGCTAACATGCCCTTCCTTAGGTATAATGTTTTTGACACGTCGCTCAAACATATCCGCATACGCATGCCCGCCGCTATGCCGAATATAGGTACCGTCAAAAAAAGTGTGTCTATTGCTAGGAAGTGATGGCCCATTAAGCCGATATACAATCACTGTAAAAGTTTAACTATTTTAACATTTCGCGCGTAGCGCACGCCCCCTAACTACCTGGCACGGATTGCAAATCCGCGCCAGGTGGTATTTTGTTGTTTTTTAATAAATTTGGATTTATTTATTGCCTCGTCTTTTAGTTTGGCTAGACACACAAAAGTAAACAGTACCCGAATATACACGGAGTATTGAAACATCATCAACTGACTTAAAAGTGGTTGAGAAAGGGTGATCTGAGGATGGTCAAGCACCAAATAAGCCAAGTCTCTGAAGGTATGGTCATTTTCTCTTCTCGATTTGAAAAGGCAACGTGCAACTGCCGATCCTTCACCGAAAGGTAGGCAGCCTCTGTGATGACTATCATTTTATAACCCATGAGCGCTTGTGGATAGGATCAAAAATAGATTGAATAGCGCCCGTAGGGTCAACGATCACCTTCATGATCTGTTTTTCTTTTATATTTTTTTCAGAAGATTGTATCCTTTCTAATGGATTTTTGAGCGTGCCTGCGGTATGCTTTCGGAAATAAAAATCCCCAGCTGAAAATTTCTGTACGCGATAAAGACTATCGACGATCTCTTCTCTTTGTGATGATGTCATCTCTTCTAAAGAAAAATCATTGTCCAAAAGAAATGACGGGGGATACAATAGACATAGGTCATCCTGTTGTAATGCAAGTACCAAGCTCCCACCTTCTTTGGTCTTGCTTGGGAATTCTTTTTTGGCCCTGAGGAGGTCTATGCTCTCTTTTCTCGTATAAATATGGGCGACCCAACTCTCATCTTCTTTTTCATAAAAAGCTAGTAAGTGATTGTTTCGAAGATCTACCCAGCGGTTTTTGTCCTTTGATATGGCACATGTATTGCTCAAACTCTTTCTAATACGTACCTTTTTGACAGGTACAGGTTCACCTCCTTCCCTTTTGTTGCTAAGGAATATTTTGGGTCTTACTTCTACGGTATTTTTTCCTTCCTTGATCGTTTCAAAAAGAATATTTTTAATTTTCTTCTCTTTATCAATCTTCATCTCTTTTTCAATTATCTTTTCTATTTTTTTCCTTATCTCTGGGTTGACAATATTTTCCGCTTGGCTTTTGGTTATCTCATCTAAGCTTTTTCTGATATGGTAAAAGGCCTTGCCTTCATGTGTATACCGCCCATAATAGGTAGCCTTGTGAAGCTCACCACGTGCACGGTCTCCTCTGGCATTGGTGATCCATTGATGTTTTTTACTAGGTTTTTGCTGGAGAGGATCGGGATATTTGGGCACCCTTACTTTCTTCATAAAAGCTTCTTTGCCTGACTCGAACAAGGCACTTTTGGGAGGACGATAGATGATGGCTTGGGATAGTGCCTTTTTTACATCTTCTCTAAAGGTAGCCCACGGCAAAGCAATTTTTTCTTCGGACTTTTTACCTGTAGCATTTTCTCTGTTTAGCTTTTGTACGATGTTCAGTGGGGTCGCGCCAATGACGAAAGCATCTACAATGTGATGCCTTAGATCGGCCCGATTTTTTTCTTCAGTAGGATAAAAAGTTTGAGAGCTCTCTTTTCCATCTTTATCTGCTGTCTTGATGATCCCTTCTATCACAAAATATTGAGGCTGTTCTTTTTGCTTAAGCCCATGGGCTTCAAACATTTCGTCCATGGCTTCAGGGAAGCTTCCTGACTTCTGCTCATTACTCTTGACTTTGCAAATGCTTTCTCGTTGAGTCTTTGCACTTTTTCTTGCTTCGCTCAACTCTTTGTACAAGTCCTTTATTTTTTTATCTAGCTTTTTGATGTCATCTTTGTATACTTTGGTGGGCTCTTTGGCTTTTTCGGCTTGCTTTAACTCTCCTTTTATTTTTTTCCTTTCTGTATACTTCTCTTTGATGTCTTTACTTATCTCTTTCATGCTCCTACCTCCAATTTCGGGGGTGTAGTGTGCATAGCCCAAAACGTTGTCGTCTGCATCAACCGCTATAAAGTAGGTGCCTGCTTCGTAGGTTTCTTGCTTGCTTTCGATACCCATCTTTGTGTCTAGTATGGTCTTTTTGGGCATCTCGATAGTAGGGGCAAGCAGTGTGTCAAGGTCCCACGCTTTCCTTAGGATAGCAGTGATCCCTCCTTTGGTGAAACGAACTTTTTTGGAGACATGTCGGAGGTATTTGGCGATCTCTTTGCTGAGGTAGCCTGTGAGATTGAGGTCTCCTTGGGTGAGCTCCAGCGTCTCTCTAGGTGGTTTGTCTGAAATAAAACGTTCATATTTTTTGCGAGAGAAGCACTTTTGGGCAAGTGATTTCATACCTTCCCATCGGGGGTCTTGATAAAAGGCCTCGTAAGGGGTGCGGTTGTTCTTTCGCTGGTTGTAGTCTCGGTGGCAGAGCGTAAGGTTGCTTTGGCGGCTGTCTTTGGGGTGGCGTGGGACGATATGTTCTATCTCGTATAAACCATCTTGGAAAAGTTTCTTATGATTGATAGTGTCTCCTGAATAGACACATCGTTGCCCAGATTCAATCCATAGTTTGTACTTGGTGATATTGTCTCCAAAAGGGTTTTTGACTCCTAAAGCGATGAGTTCGCTTACAATCACATCATTGGTATTGCGGTTGGCTGCTTGTTCGTTGGCTATCTTTTGTCTCTCCTCCTCACTTTTTTTAAGCTCTCTTGCCATCTCTACTTTCAGGCATGGGATGTAGGGGAGTTGATGCTTTTTAAGGAGTTGGTTGATAAGGGTACGGATGGTAAAGAGGGCTTTGTTGACCGTAGGATTTCTGGTAAGGGTGGGACGGGGTAATTCTTTTTTGAGTTGATCTTCGACATCTTGTTGATCTTTGACATCTTTAAGTGTAGGGCTATATAGTTGGTCTAAGGCGTGTGCTTTGTCGGGGTAGTTTGCTTTGAGGTAGTTTTTGAGGTGGTCAAAATGTTTTTCGTCATGCATTCTAACGATGTCTTCACAAGCCATTTGGATGTTTCCTTGCATTTCTTTTGAAAAAGCATCCCAATGGTTTCCTTCATGCCTTTCTTTGGCAAAATTGTGTCCAAAAGCTTTGGGGATGCTTCCCAGCAGGAGGGCTTTGTCTTCGGTAAAGCCTTTTTCAAGGTAGGGCAGTAGGTAGCGAAGGGCTTTTTCACTGTATTTGCCGACACCTGCGGGGACATAGGTGCGTATATTTTTAAGATTTTTTAATGCTTTTTCATCGAGGTTCCATTTTTTCTTTGCATGTGCTATGAGAAATGCTTCATTTTTTTTACAGTTGTCGATGATAATATGCCAACGGTCTATTCTTTCTTTTTCAGAGAATTGTGCCCAAGCCGAACCAAAGATTTCCTCTAGCTTAGGAAGTAGTGAGGCGGTTTTTATTTTTTCTTTGGGTTTGTAGTTTAAGTATATTTTAGAGAAAGATGGCTTTTCTTCTAGGTAGCCTTTGAGCTCTTCAATGGTAAAGCTTCTTTTGCTTGTAACGGCTTTTGATTTATAAAAGTTGATGACGTGCTCTCTTTGGGTTAAGTTGAGCTTTTCATCATGGATCCGCAGGTTGTTGACAAATTTGTACATGTCAAAAGCTTGAAAAAGGAGACTCGCTTTGAGTGCGCGCGTTTTGTTGAGTTCTAGTGTACACTTTCCGCGAGGAGGGCTTTGTAGGGGGCGCTGGTAAAAGAGGTGGTGCGCAAGTTCTTTTTGAAAGGCATCGTCGAGCAGGTCTGGATGGTGCTTTTTTTGTGTATGCCATATATGTGAAAACTCCTCTTGGTACATCTTTCGATAGGTGTAGCGCCCTTTGATGCGTTCTCGCTTTTTAAAAGGTTGGTGGGGTGTGGGATAGATAGAGCCTAGGTAATAGCCCAAATAACGTAGCCCCTCGGGCTGTGAATCTATCGATTTTTGCGTCTGGTTGATCCCTATCTTGCCTTTTGCTGCATCTCCTTTAAGCATGACACCCGGGTTATTTTCTTCTTTTTTATCTTTTTTCTTCTTTTTATCTTCTTCCGTCTCTTTTTCTTTTTCCTTACTTTCAAGGAGCGCTAAGTCTTCGGCTCTAAAGCCTCTTCGGTGGGCAAGATGAAAAAAGATACGTCTAAGTTCTTGCGGGGTGAGTTTTTTCCCTTCTATCGCTTTTTTCCTTAGCAGATGGGGATGCATGGCGATGTATTTTGGTAATCATGGGCTCCTTGGGGGGCTTTTCTCCTCGCGCTTTAGGACTGAGGTCCCAGTAGTGGAGCACGGCTTTCATTTCGTGGGCAGGCAGGGGAAACATTTTCTTTTGAAAGAGCAGTTTGCGTACAGGTTTGATGCGTTGCTTCTTCCTCCTTCGTTGCCGGTCGCGCACTGCTATAAGCTGCTCGCTCTTGGTTCGTGGTTTTTTTGGGATCGAAAAAATAGAGGAGGCCGCTATCTATAATGGTTTTTGTGGCCATGTCTTGCAGGGCCCATGCGATGGAAGTAAGGCCGATGTCGAGGGAGAGGACTATTTTATTGCAAAGAGAAGTTTCTTTTTTCATAAAGATTGATGGTTATAGATAGATCAGTGTATAAAAAAATAGGACCATAGAGGTTTAAAGCTCCATGACCCCACTGTATAAATTTCAGTATACTTTCGCATACTTTGTTGTATAAAAGTTGTTAAATTTTATTAAGCAATTATAATAAAAAATTATTTTTCAAAAGAATCTATCTTTTATGTTGTATTTTTTAAATCATTGGTTGCGTGATACATAGTCTCTAAAAATTTATCTATTATGGATCTATTCTCAAGTTTAAGGAATACATAGGTAGGTAGTATGAATAAAAAAGATTCTATTTTTGACAGAAGCCCCTAGATTAAAGGAAGCACCTTCTTCATGACAAAATCAAAGGCAGTATCAAAGTTGTAGTCTGTATTGGGAGGAAGCAGTGCACTAATGTCCTGCTTAAAGTCGACATTGTGTTTTTTATCTTTCATATTTTGTATAAAATTTTTCTTGGTGATCTTTTGATCGTTGTACTTATTGTACTCGTGGAATATGCGAACAACACTTTCTATATCGACTAGTCCTTTGCTAAATACATACCAAGCATCAAAAAGGTCACGTCCTTTTCGTCTTTGATACAAAGCCCTAAGCTTGGTTCCCATAAGCTCCTCTAAGCCATAGGTAACAACCTGCGTCTTTCCACTAAAATATTCCGAATCAATAGAGAAATCTACTTGTTGAATAGGGGCTACTTGGAAGTGTTCTCTTGTGTTAATTTCTATTTTCAAGGTCGAATTATTACCTTCTATATTGGTATTTATAGAATAGTTTTGTTCCGTATTTTCCTATATCTACCCTCGGACGTTTTAGTTCTGCTTCTTCTAAGAACCACTTCATAGAGTCCCTGATAGCACCAATAGCACTTCCTATATTACCCGCTCTTAATTGTACGAAATCCAAGTCCTCACTGAATCTTGCAGGAGGATGTAGAAAAAGCTTGTTGAGGGCTGTGCCTCCACGGAATACAAGAGTATCACGTAGGATAGGGTTGTTGTACATGCTCACAAGAACCTTACTAATGATAAGATCTTGTTCTATTTGATAGTTGTACTTCCATGGAAGATTTTTTTTCGCTTCCTTTAGCGTCTTTAATATAATCATACGTCAGATTCTACAGTTGTATTTTCAATAATTTTCCACTTTTTGTTTCGTGGTTTATCTTTTGTAGGTATTTCGGGTGCAAGGGGCACATAGCGTAATTTTTGAGTGGAGAGAAACTTCTCTAAAGCGTAAACTACTTTATCCCTTTCTTTTTTGTAGAAGGTGTCAATATTTTCTAAGATATACCCCATTCTTTGCACCCAAAATAGCTTCCCTGATCTTTTAGCCAAAGATACTAACTCTCGTGTGTTGATAGCACCTGCAAGCTCAGCAAGTACTGTAGCTTGATGATTTAATCCACCGCATTGTCGATAGTAAGTCATTACATCTTTTGCTGTTTCTTCAGGTGTTGATACTGGTAAGTAGCCATTCTCAAATTTTTTATTTTTTACGACCACATGGCTAACATCTTTTTTATGAATAAATGATATCCATACATCCCCAAAAATCCATTCTTTTGAGATTCGGTTACTAGTGACTACTTGAAAGACTCGTAAACGTTGGTGGGTTGCACCGTGATAAGCGGCTGCCGTTAAAAGTCCTGCGTAGTAAGGTATTTGCAAGTGTCTCATTGAAAGAACAACAAGCTCTTCTGGGGGAAGTGATCCAAGTAACCTGTGTTCCAAAGGAATAATTATATAGAAACCTTTTATTGGACTTATAATAGCCCCCTTTTTTTTAAAAACATGAATCATCCTAGAGACATATTTTTTATCTTTCCCAAGGGATTCGCAGGCTTCCTTTATTGTAAAGGAAAGCGTTCCATATTTTTCTAATTCTTCTAAAAAAAGTTGCATTTTCATGTTGCCAATATACCAAAAAAATGTAATATTGACAACATAAGATGTTAAGTTTTTTCACGTTGTAGTGTACCATTTGAAACAGTACCCTCAGAAGAACCACTATCAAACGCCAGCACAAACTCTGTAAAGCTTCCTTCCCCTTGTTTGGAGGTGATGTCTACCTTGATATTAGAAGCATCCAGAATGAGTTTCACGAATGCAAGGCCTACCCCTCTGCTCTCCTTATCTCCTGTAGTGAAGCCGAGATTAAAAACATTAGGAAGCAGTTCGGCAGGGATCCCTCTCCCATTGCCTCGTATACGAACCTTTCTTTCACTCCCATCTATCTCGATGACCATTTGAGTCGGTAATCCATGTTTCCACGCATTGACAACGAAGTTGAAGATCACATTCGTAAAGAAAGAGCGGATAAGCATGCCTTGAAAGTCTTTTTTACATTCAACTTTTACCTCCACCTGAGACGCATATCTTTTTATAAGGGCTAAGACGATATAGTCGATAAATGATTTCATATATACCTTCTCTCGTGGTATTTGCCCTATTTCTTTACTTATGAGGCTTTCAAAATGCATAAAACTTCGGTTTAGCTCTTTCAAGGCTTGATCAAAACCTACAATTATGCAAAAAAACTAAAAACTCTCAATGGGCTTACTCCATATGAAAAAGTTTGTTTATATTTGAGGAGTAAAGAAGAAAAATCTTGGTTAAATCCAAGGTATAAATCTTTGGGACTTAACTAACACGTAACAAAGTCACTTGCAATAAAGCCAACCAGTGACTAAATTTGTTCATTTAATCACCTAAACACAATGTATATTCCCACTTTCCGATCTATTTTCACTACGATTTTGCTCTCTTTCTCTTTCGCCTCTGCGCCCGCAAGCGCTTCAGACCTTCAAGATAGCTTCTCTTCCTCTTTTCGTTCTCTCGACTCAAATTTGCTCTGGGCAAACTTGCCCCTTTCTCCTTCTCTGTGCTCAGCTTGGCTCTGGGCAAATACGTTTTGCTCCATCAGGGAACTAAAAGAGAACTACGGAGTAGCGTATCCTAAAGTTGATATACATGATGAAAAATCGTGGGACGATTTCTTTATAAAACTAGAAAGGGAACTTGACCCTTTGTGCGATGTTGAGGAACTATCTCATACGTACAAAAAAAATCAGTGGCACCAACTGTATGACGAGAAAGAGAACAAATTGGCATGCGAAGATGCCGACAGTAAAATCAAACAAAAAATAAACCAATTGCTAGCCAAAAAAGAAAAATTTTATCTACTTACAAAGGTTTTAGTAGCTATTCCTAAACTATGCAAGGCAGGTAAGAAATCCTTAGATCTCTCTTTAGAAAGAAGGCCCCGTTTGAATCGCTTAATAAAAAACCTAACTACCTACTACCAAGGATGTCAACTTAATAATTATCTGGGCTTAATAAAGTGGCTTGAAAAAGATACCTTTGAGATATCTTTTAATGACTACTATTTAGAAGACTTAGTAGGCAACATACAATACGGTTTGAAGGCAACGCTACAAAGAGAAGTCCCCAAACCTGGTAGCTATGAAGAAAACTTGAAGGTTTCCCCCCATGATGACTATATCGCATGGGAGTACAGGAAAACCGTCTCCATATGGAACTTAGAAAGTGATCAAATTAAAATCTCAAAAGAAACCACAAATTTTATAAGAAACCTTTGCTGGTCGGGCGATAACCTTGCTTTTATATGCTACAATGAAAATTTTGTACATATATGGAGTCCAGAGAGTACGCCAATAGAGTTTCATCTATGCGATCAAGCGTA
>JBCCFU010000025.1:0-10989 GCA_039029575.1 Bacteroidota bacterium
AAAAATAATCATATTTCGAATAAAAATAGAGTATGGGCCTTTTATAGGGGGCTTATTTTGTTTTATAGCATAATATTTAATACTTTAGAAAACACAAACCACTTTTAACTCCTTTATCATGAAACCACTTATCCTTTTAATGATGGCCATAAGCAGCCTTGCTCAGGTCGATGATGACATACCATATGAATCTGATGCAATGTTGTATTCTGAACCTTATCGTTTTGAAAGTGCATTTACGCAGGATTTCACATGTAAAATACCAAATGGAGCGCATATCGCCTGTGAAGGAGAGCATACGATAGATCATTTGCCAAAAGACCCAACGCCTACAGAAGACGTATACGTCTCTGAGGGTTATCATCTTAACTATCTACTCTTGGCAGGCATCGCAGCCTCGGGGATTGTCGTTGCTGACTATAAATATTACGGATGTTTGAAATATTTATTTGGTTACATAATGTTAGTACCTACTGCCTCCCTATCACGGTTAAAACCTTCTGATAGAAAGTATAAAGAGGAGGATAGTTATTTAGAGGAAATTTTAAAGGATGCTGCTGAGGAGGAAAAAGCCGTCCTCGAAAAAGAAGATGATTATTTAGAGGATCCGACAAAATTCGTGCTCGAAGAGGAAGTTTCTGACGAGGAAAAAGCCCCCCTCGAAGATGATGATTATTATTCATCTAGTTATTGTTACAGCACGGCTAATAACAGAATAACTATCAGCAACAATATATGGGCAATATCCATTATGCGCAAGCCCAATACGTATAACCCCGATCATGCCTTCTTAATGGTTGAAGGGATTACTAACGATGGCTATGGGATAATCAGGCGGTATGACTTGGTAAAAAAAGGGGAAAGTGGGTTTTCCAAGATCATTAAAAAAGAAAAAAAAAATATAAACATATCCGAAATGGAAAGTATATTTTGTAAGGAATTTCTTAAAAGAAACACTTTTTGTTGCAAAACATGGAGTATAAGGAAAAGACAGGCTGCTTCCTTAGACCAAGATGTCGTATTAGATATAAATAAGGATATCAGATACTGTCGTTTGGGAAATAGATCATTAGTGGCCGCTTCAACGAACTCTACTGGCCACAGCTGCTTTACCTGGGCACGTGAGAAACTACATAACCTCGAAGATAGACGGATAGAGCTACCTGAAAAAATAACAGATTATTTTGGCGCAAAAACGAGTTTTTATATCTATAAAACCGATGAAGCCACATCTTTTTATATAAGAAGAATTGGTAAGCATGGTGATAATACTGATAATATTATGGGTGTGCTTCTTGATCTAACGTATAAAGCTTTTGAATGTCTATCACGTTTTCTTAATTCGAATCGGGGTAGAAGGTAAAAATCTGTAAAAAATCATTTATTTTTAGCAAAGCGACTTCAAAGCTAAACTTTTATTACCATCCCTTCATTATGAAAATCAACAAAACGTATACCTTCTTTCTTGTATCAACACTCTTTCTCACTTTACATATCAGCAGGGCCACTCATGAGAATATCTTTAAGTTTAGTACTGCTGACAGTAGAATAAGCATAAGTCACTATATATGGGCTGTGTCCATTATGCGCAAGCCCAATACGTATAACCCCGATCATGCCTTTCTGATGGTTGAAGGGATTACTAACGATGGCTATGGGATAATCAGGCGGTATGACTTGGTAAAAAAAGGGGAAAGTGGGTTTTCCAAGATCATTAAAAAAGAACAAGCAAGTATAGGAATCGGGGAAATGAAAAACATGTTCTCTCTCTTTTTCCTTAAGCAAGATACCTTTTATTGTAAAACATGGAATATTCGGAAAGAACAAGCTACTTCCTTAGACCAAGATATCGTATCAGATACGCATAAAGAGATCAGATACTGTGTTTCGGGAGATAAATCGTTACTAGCCGCTTCAATGAATTCTTCTGGGCACAGCTGCTTTACCTGGGCACGCGAAAAGCTACATAACCTCGAAGATGAGCGGATAGAGCTCCCTGAAAAAGTAACAGATTTTTTGGGCGCAAAAACGAGTTTTTATATCGGTTCAAACGGTGATAGTACAGAAACTAGCGACAACTGCATAATACTTTAATTTTGCCTTATTACTGAGTAGTGAAAGGGGTTTGATATGTCCGATATAGTTCATAACTTTGTTGAGTAAACCCTCTTACTTTACCCCCTTTATTATGACACTTATAGGAAAGAGAGCCCCTTCTTTTGTAGCCCCTGCGGTAATCGACGGAGAGGATATCAAACAAAACTTCTCATTGAATGCCTACCTAGGCAGGCAAGCCGTACTATTTTTCTTTTACCCCAAAGACTTCACTTTTGTATGTCCTACCGAGCTACTGGAGCTTCAGAAAAGGAGTGATGACTTTTCGGAGCGCAATGTAACGATTGTAGGCTGTTCGACAGATACAGAGGAGACCCATTGGGCGTGGTTGCACGTAGAGGAAGGTCAAGGAGGCATTGCTGGGGTAAAGTACCCGTTGGTAGCGGACAGCAGCAAGACCATCGCAGCGAACTATGGGGTGCTGGGAGGTACTTGGTATATAGACGAAGATGATGAAATGCAGTTTGACGGCTTGCCTGTAGCTTATAGGGGTGTCTTTTTAATAGATGAGGAAGGCATTGTTCGTCATATGTCGATCAACGACTTATCGTTGGGCCGTAACATCGACGAACTTTTGCGTACCATCGACATGATGCGTCATGTTGATGAGTATGGCGAAGTATGTCCTGTAAACTGGCATGCTGGTGCGAAGGCTTTTGAGCCGACGGCCCAAGGGTTAGCAACGTACTTGCAAGAGCGTCCTTTTCGGCAAAAAGACGGCCAATGTGGCTGTATGTGTGGTAAAGGAAAAAGGTGCCAAAATTGTCAATGCCGAAGCAAAGAGCCTACCTCAGCCCATATCCAATGTAGTCAGTGCGGTTGCGAGAAAGGAAACTGTCGTTGTGAACCAAGAAACTCTGTCTAACCCTAAAATATATCACTATGTTGAAAAAAAACCATTTTTTACGTATTCCCAGAGAGGTAGTAGAGATGCTGAATGAACAAATTGCGCAAGAGAACCTGTCTTCATTTGCCTACCTCTCGCAAGCGGTATGGTGCGACCGAAGAGGTTATCAAGGTGCCGCCAAATTCCTCTACAAACAGTCTGCAGATGAGCGAGAACATATGTTACGCATTATGGCATACCTCAACGAGCTGGAGGCGGAGATCATGGTGCCTACGCAACAAAAAGTAGACTCCTCTCATGCATCCTTGCAAGATATCTTTACAGAGGTTTTAGCCAACGAAGTAAAAGTTACAGCTTCTATTCATACTATTGTAGAATATGTCTTAAAAGTCAAAGACTACCGTACCTTCAGCTTTTTGCAATGGTTCCTTGAAGAGCAGCGAGAAGAGGAGAGGATAGCACAACGTGCTGTAGAGCTCTTCGACATAATGGGCAAGGACGGAGGCGTAGGGCAGTATATGATAGACCAGGCCTTGGGTGAGCTGATAGAAGAGGATGAAGCGTCAATGGACAAATTACCGGGCGAGTAGTCCATTCTCAGCAAAGCTAAAGTAACTCTCTGTTGTCAAGATGAGGTGGTCGATAATTTTGATATCTAGGTAGTGTGCCCCCTTCACCAAGAATGTCGTCATGTCAATGTCCGCTCCACTAGGCCGTAAGTCGCCTGAAGGATGGTTATGTACCATGATGAGCGCGTGGGCATGGTACTCTAAGGCCGTCTTGAAGATGACTCTAGGGTCGATAGTCGTCTTAGCCAGTCCTCCTTTGCTCACTTGATGACTTTTGATAAGCCTGCTCTGACGGTTGAGCAACATGATCCAAGCTTCTTCTATCACCTTGTCCGCAAGGTAGGGCCTAATGATCTCATAGGCAGCTTTTGCACTCTTTATTTTAGGCTTCCTTTTCGGTTGGGCATGGGCCAGTCTTTTACCAAGCTCCATTGCGCTCGCAATGGTAGTAGCTTTTGCAGGACCGATACCACGGTGACGCGTCAACTCCTGAATGGAACGCTTCGCTATGTTGTTGAGGCAGTGATCTTCTGCTTTCAGCAGGTGCTTGGCCAGGTCGATAGAAGTGACGTTTTGCAAACCTGACCCTAGCAGAATGGCCAAGAGCTCAGCGTTACTCAAAGCATGCGCACCTTGTGTGATCAGCTTCTCCCGAGGTCTGTCTTCGATGGCTAGCTCGTTGATTGTGAGGTATTTGTAGCTTTCTACGCCTTTTTCCATGATGTCTCAATCGATTTCAAAAGGAAAGGTACACTTTTTAGCTGAAAAAATAAATTAGTGAGTAGTGTGGGTGGCGACTATAAATAAGTGAACTAAGTGTAATCATTCGCCTTTTTCATATGGGCAAAGACCTTTGAGAGTCTTCAAATTTTGTGTGTCTGGAAATGACTAAAAAAACTAGAAAAATCACCTTTTTAAAATAATCCTATGCCAGAATAGTTTAATAATAGAATCTAATGACAAGCGAGCAACGCGAGTCAAAGAAGAAGGTGCCATCCCGAACAGCGTGAGGAATCTGCTCGTATAAGGGGGAGTATTAAGCGTTTATTCGACGTTATTTAGGAAATAGGGCGTAGTGTTTCATTTTCTAGGAGATGCCTCGGTAGCGTTTTTCGCTATCGAGAAAAACTTTTCTTCATGACAACATAGGGGTTGCGCGCTACGCACGAGATATTAAAATAGTTATAGTTTTTTACTTCTACTAATAATCAGTATGATTTCTCTTTTTTAATAATGTAGACACACAATTCGGGACGGTACCAATTTAAACGAAAAAACTTACTTTTTCATCCTTTCTGGTGAGCAGGGACTGCTCATGAAGGTTTAGATGGTATCAGGTGCTTGAGCCGAGTGCGGTGAAAGTTGCACGTTGTGTTCCTTTAAGTTTGTCGTATCAAAAAAGTCATTTTGGGACGGTACCTCACTATACTACCTGGGGCTATTGGCAGGTGTTGACGAAACCCCAGTTTTTCAGAATTATACCAAGGGGCCTTTAAGGGCTAAGAGGAAAGGAAGTAGAAGACTAAGAGGAACAGCTGCTATGCGTCGTGTTTTCTTCTTCTGCGCATGACAAAGAGGCCGATGGATAGGAGTATGACCAGCAGGAGTAGTAGTTGTAAGTGCATGGCAGATATAGTGTCTGTGTTGATCGGCTTTAGAATACGATTCCAACGTATGCGAAAGGTGAGAAGATCTATGAGAAAGTAGCTGTTTTTGTTGCTTGCGACTACGAGGGTAGCTTTTCCGATCACTAGGTTGTGAGGAACAAAGCCCCATGAGCGTGAGTCGGCTGAGTGAGGCTGATTGTCTCCTTCGCCCCAGTAGTAGTCTTGCTTAAAGGTGTAGTGATCTTGCTTTTTTCCATTGATAGTAAGGGTCCCTTCTACTGGGTCTATCTCAATCTTATCATTATTGTGTGCGTTGTCATGCCATTTTATGACGTGTCCATAGATATTGAGAGTTTCTTTGTTGATAGGGATCGTAAGTGTCTTGCCGGGGACGGTAATTTCTGGCAGTTGATCTTCGTTGCCTCCTATACACTCTACAAAGCTAAGATGCCTATCTCCTTCCTGCTCATAGTCGAAATAACGCGTCTTCTTTGCGATAGTTACAATGTTTTCGATATAGGGAGATTGTTTTAGGGCTTCAAACTGTGCTTTGTTGGCTTGTACGGAATAGGTATTGTTTTTTTCCCATGTGTATACTTTGAGTTGTTCAACACCGAAATAAGACATCTGTGTCGCTTTGTCACGCAAGGTATCTTTAAAAGTGACCCGAAAGCTTCGTACTGGAGGGACATAATAAGGTTCAATGCTTTCGACCTCGGTTTTGTTATGTTTAAGTTTTCTTGCTACTGCTTTGGTGGTGGTAATCAGGAAGGTATTTTCTCCTATGGTGGTGACTTCATAGGCTCCTAACTTTTTTAAGTGACTGATCGCCTTGTTCATAAAACGGAAGCCTTTGAGTTCTATCAAGTATTTTTGGTTGAGGATGGCATGTGCTGGTAACATTTGGAGAAGGAAGCTACCATCTTTTTGTTTGATGAATATTCGTCCATTTATACGTTTAAACGTCTGAAGGGGGCCTACTCTGAGTCTTTTGACAAAAGGTTGTGCCATGTCTCGGTTATGCTCAACCACTTCATAGGGGCTATTGAAGATAAAAATATCGTTTTGTTTTGGTTTAGTGTAGCCGGGTAGGCGAAGGTAAGGAAGCTTGAGGCCTTTGTAGTATTTCTTTTCGGCAAAGGGTATTTGCAACAATGTTTCAGGGATACGAGCGCCATAAGCCATCTTCCAAATCACCACTTTATCTCCTACTTTGATGGTTTCAGGCTCCATCGACCCTGTGGGAATAAAACTCAATCGAAAGATCAGCCCGATGATCACATACGTGGTGGTGAACATATACAAGAACTCTCTTAGGAAGGCGCGAATGTTCGAATGGATAGAGAGGTAGTTGGTAAATGCAACGAAGGCCAAACCTGCAAAGAGTGAAATAACAGCAAAGAGGGTAAGATATGGGTACATGTTGGTTATAAGTTACGATTTTCTAATGACTGATAATGGATTGTCATAAGGAATAGTCGAACAAAATTACACATTTTATTTAGGAAAAAAAATCCTAGATGCATCTTTTTCTTATAAAAGGCCTTTTTGCCACGTCTTTTTGTGGGTAGGTTAGCCTCTACTTTTGTCTCTCCCAGAGATGATAGAATAGAAAGGCACGGATTGAACCTTCTGCTGACGCTTCGGGAAAATCCGTGCCAATCAATATGTAAAAATATTTGTTTCTGAGTGGTGCTGTGGGGGTTACAGGTTACATCATGCCTCCCATACCTCCTCCCATCGGGGGCGCAGGCATGCTAGGTTCCTTGTTTTCTGCTGGGTCGTCGGTGATGACGCACTCAGTGGTCATCAGCAGTGAGCTCGCAGAAGCTGAGTTTTCTAGTGCGACGCGTGTGACTTTGACGGGGTCGATGACACCTTGTTGGTGGAGATTGCCAAAAGTACCTGTACGGGCGTTGTATCCGTAGTTGTCTTTGCCTTCTTTGACCTTTTGTAACACTTCGTAATAGTCTCTTCCAAGGGCGTTTTGAAGGATGGTTCGAATGGGGGCTTCAAGGGCTCTTTCGACGATTTTTATCCCTCGGTTGACATCCTCGTTCTTTTCTTTTATGGTTGCAAGCACGGAGGAAGCACGTAGTAGGGCGACACCTCCGCCGGGCAGAATGCCTTCTTCAAGGGCTGCGCGGGTGGCGTTGAGGGCATCGTGTACACGGTCTTTTTTCTCTTTTACTTCTACTTCTGTAGCACCTCCCACGTAGAGGATAGCAACCCCTCCAGCGAGTTTAGCTTTCCTTTCTTGGAGTTTTTCACGGTCATATTCGGAGTCTGTGAGTTCGATCTGGGCAGCAAGTTCTTTGATACGCCCTTTGATGTTGCTTTTTGCACCTTTACCATTGACAATCGTGGTGCTATCTTTGGTGATATTCACTTTTTCTGCACTTCCCAAGTAGCTGCGCTGGACTCCTTCTAAGGTATATCCTTCCTCTCCTCCTATCACTTGTCCACCTGTGAGGATCGCTATGTCTCGTAGGATGGCCTTTTTTCTATCTCCAAAAGCAGGAGCTTTGACAGCAACGGCCTTGATGCGACCACGGAGCTGGTTGACGACCAAGGTAGAGATGGCTTGGGTGTCAAAGTCATCAGCGATGATCAAGAGTTGTCGACCCTCTTTGGCGATGATTTCAAGGACAGGTAAGATTTCTTGTACGCTGCTTATCTTCTTTTCTACTAATAAGATATAAGGATTGTCTAGATCCGCTGTCATCTTTTCAGCGTTGGTCACAAAGTAGGGAGAGTGGTAACCTTTGTCAAACTGCATACCTTCGACCACCTCTACTTTGGTATCTGTGCTTTTAGCTTCTTCTACGGTGATGGCCCCATCTTTTCCTACGTTTTGGATGGCATCGGCGATCATGCTGCCTATCTTTTCATCGTTGTTGGCAGAGATGGTGGCAATCTGTTTGATTTCTGCTGGTTTCTTGATCTTTTGACCTTGTTTTCTCAGCTCACCTACCACCTTTTCAACGGCTTTTTGGATCCCCTGCTGTACGTCTAAGACGTTGGCACCGGAACCGACGCTTCTGAAGGATTCGCTGATGATGGCTTGGGCCAATACTGTGGCTGTAGTGGTACCGTCGCCGATGTCATCGTTTGTGTGGGAGGCTACCTCACGAACGACTTTGGCTCCCATGTTTTCGATGGGGTCTTTTAGTTCTACCTCTTTGGCAACGGTGACACCGTCTTTGGTGATCTGTGGAGGTCCGAACTTCTTCTCGATGATGACGTTTCTGCCGCGCGGGCCTAGGGTGGTCTTCACTGCGTTGGCGAGCTTGTCTGCTCCTTTTTTGAGTTTTTCACTGGCTTCTGGATTAAATAAAATAATTTTTGACATTTTTGTTTGGGTTTAAAGATTAGATAAAATAGGTAAAATAGATTGGTTTTTTACGAAAGTTTGGCAAGCACGTCGGAGCTGCGCAAGATCAGGTACTTCTGCTCGTCTAAGGTGACCTCAGTGTATCCATACTGGCTGCAAAGGACGCGATCGCCTACTTTGAGTGTCATGGGGTTGTCTTTGGTACCAGGCCCAACGGCGAAAATGGTGCCTATGTGAGACTTCTCTTGGTCGTTTTTCGGGATGATGATCCCGCTCGCAGTTTTTTCTTCCGCTGGTTCAGGGGTAACAACGATTCGGTCTTCTGTGGGTTTTATACTTGTCTTCTTCATGATGTTTAAATTTAGGGTTAAAGAGTGTAAGGTATTATGAAAATATGATTCGCTTGCCTTTGATGCAGATTGTATGCCATGGGCGAAAAAAGGGCTTGAATGGAGATAGTAGCGAAAGATAATCGATAATAGGCTGTCATTTTGGCGGAAGGGGAAGACCTGTAGCTGGTTTTATTGGGAAGCTTTTTCTCAAAGGACAAGGAGGGAGATGTTGTGATGACGTTAGGTAAACTCATTTTGTGCTATGAGCAAGGTAACGATGGCTTCTGGATCATTGATGGCTTTTAGCTGGTTACATTTCTCTCGGTGTGGCTGGGAGTGATGGTTGGTTTTCCAATCTATTTTTTGACATTTTTTTGAGCAGTACCAACTCATCTGGCATCTTTTACATTTTCTTAGCTTGGTATCTGTACTACTTTTTTGGCATGTTCTACATCCTTTGAGCTTTAAAAATTCTTTTAAATGTTTTTGTGGGTATTTTTTGATGTATGCTTGAATGTCTAGTTGCCATCTTTTTTGAAGGTAGGAGGCAAATCTTATATAGTGTTTGGCTAGCTTCATATGAAGGGATTGTATGGTTTTCTTATCGAAGTCCAAAGTGAGGCATCTTTTATACCATTTACATACTTCAATGACATATTGCTCCGTCTTTTGTGGCACTAGGTTATATACGAGCATATTTTTAGTGGCATCTAATAGCATCATTTGACATTGGGGTAGATGGAGATAGTTGGTGTTTCTGTACTTTCTCCAATATTTTTTTAACCGTTTTTTGGCTTTTCTACAATGATCATAGATATCGCGTGTGCTCTTCTCTCTATATTTTAGCTCAAGGAGCATGGCAAGGTGATGGTGCGCTTCTCCTACTATATAGTCAAAGTTTACTAAGTAATTTCCTAAGGTTTCTTCTTTTAAGGGCTGTACATTTTTCGCATGGACAAGGGCTTTGTGAAACTTAACTATGGAAGTATCACATTCTCTTATGATAAAATAAACTTTCCCTTGTATATGAAACCCTTGACAGGCCAGGACATCTAACAAGAAGAGAAAGGGGGCTCCTTTACCTATTAACTTCTTACCTTCCTCAAATAATTCGATTGTTTTTTTACTTATGCGTAAGGTCATTCCATGATCCTTTATACATAGAAACTTTTCTGCTAGCTTGAAATAGAGGTTCATCACGTTTACTAAGTACTGAACGATGCTTTGTACTAATGTTTGGCATGACTGTTCGCTTTGAACAACGAAGTTGATGTAGGCACTCTTTTCATCTTTATCGAGCTTTTCTGCATAGGCTCTGGCAGAGCAGTGAAAGTTACTAAGCGCTTCTGGCAGGTTTCTTTTTTGCAATAGCTTTTTCCCTTTTTGAAACAATATTTCTCCTATATAAGGCATATCTTCATTTTGTATATGCCAATACACCTGTTGAAGGGTTGACGGGGTGACGGGTACGTCGTTTTGTAAAGTGGCTGCTACGCCGAGGTGGGCGGTAAGTGGGATGATAAAGGGAAAAAGGATGTTTTTGTAGATGGAAGGCATAAACTGGGGACGTAGGTATTGGGTTTAATCCAAGGAAAAATATAAAACATTTTTCTAAAGAGGGGCTCAAATCATCCTGTTCTTGCGAAAGAATACCTCACTTGGTTGCAGGTTTACGATGATTTTTCTTTAAATTCCCAAAAATCGGTTTCGCTTGAATCAGCATTGAAGGCAGAAAAGCCAAGGCGCCTACTTGCCCATCGAACTTTCCTATATCTTGTATCTTTGATCTGCATTATTTGCTTTACACTTTTGTTGGTTACTTGGTAAACAGATAGCTCATCTTTATCATTTGACGATACCAAGAAGTTACCTTTAGGTAACCAAGTGAAGGTGGAACCTTCGTCTGTAAGACCTCCTCCTTCTTTCGTCCATTTGTGATTTACCCTAGCTATGCTATCCACCGTTGTTTTATTCTCATCAAATTTACGGATAGAGACAGATCCAGATCGGATATTATAGGTATCAACGAAATAATGGCCCTTAGGGCTAGTAATCCAATGGGATGGGGCTGGGAAATTTTGATAACGAAGGTCTTTAGGATCTGTTTTTTTATTTCCCATTCATAATTGTAAAAAATAGCGGTTTACTGCATAATCTTTCAGATATGTATATACATGATCTAGGG
>JBCCFU010000026.1:0-10897 GCA_039029575.1 Bacteroidota bacterium
ATTTTTATTGAAACAACACGCATTCTGCGTAACAAATACACTTCTCCACAATAGTTATTTGAGAGTTTTGGCCTGTTTAAGAAGTACTACAATTTTCGAATTTCCTCCAAATCGCGTGGAACGTCACATATCGTCTACAGAACATTTGCGATCACTGCATGTTCGTGCTCACTGCAGTTTTTTACAAGGTTATTTTGTTTCGTCCATTTCCCGTATTGATACTGTTGTCCTTTCCCTTTCCCTATGACTGTTCACAATCAGATAACATCGGAAAAGGAAGAAGTAAATCTTCTCACGTGTTGTTGTATCACATGCTATTTACAATTTTTTGTAAGCTCGTGCTTCGAGCAGGCGGGCCAATCTGCTCGTCCGCCCAGGTTCAAAGAATCCGAATCCGAGTCCGAGTCCGAATCCGGATCCGTGTTTTACTACATCCCCTTCACGTAGGGACAAAATAAATAAACAAAATAAATCATAATAGTATCCACGCGGGCAAAAATGCAAAATAATTGTTGTGGAGGAGTGTCTTTTTATTGAAACAGGCACGAAATTGCGTGCCTGTTTCAATGGAGGTATTTGGCTGATTTCTTCGCCCATCACCTTTCTAAAGCGGATAAGCTCGGATTGAACATCTGCGATAGCCACTCTTATCTGCTTGCTACCACGCTCTATCGAGGCTAAGTTTTCTTTAAGGATAAAGAAACCATCCTCTCCTTCACTGCTTTTGATAGGTTTAAGTTCTTTCATCGCTTTGTCTTGGAGTCTTGATACAATAGATATCTCTGTAAGTGGTTGCCTTGACTCATGCGTGACAGCGTGTCCAAACACTTGCTTAAGGTAGATTTGCTGCGCCATGTGCATCTCGAAATAGTGCCCTAAGAAGAAGACAGAGAGCGCTACTATCGCTAAGCCGACATATCCTCCTATATGCTTTTCGCTCCACAGCCCTTTGGGGAGGTCACCCATCACCAAATACCACCCACCCCATGCCAGCACGTTTCCCCCCAAGCTCATCCAGAAAAAAGCACGACTGCTCACCAAAAGAGCGAGCAAGGCAAAGTTCGTGACAAAGAGAATGTTTGCCAACCCCTCATGTACGCATAAAAAAGCCAACGTACCACCCAGCGGTAAGCAGAAAAATAGGGTCACAAACCAGTAAAGTGGAAAATAAGGTTTCAGTGAAAAAGGCCAAATACCTTCTATCATCATACCTGCACACAAAGAGACCCCTATCAGATAAATCGTCGCCATCAAGTTGGAAACCCTTGGATCGTCACTTACTCCGATACCACTGCCCAGTCCGTATAGAGCAAACATAAAGATGCTAAAGACCAGCGGATGGGCAGGTCGTTGTACCATCGCTTGACGTGCTTGTTGCGCTAAGTTGAAAATCCCTTTCAGCTGTTTCTGAATCGAGAGCCACAGGTTAGCCCCTTGAGGCCGCCATAAACCCATCGCCGTATAATTCTTACCTCGCTCCGCCGTAGCAATGCCACCGTTGACGTAGATGTGGGTGACAAAATACGCTAAGATCCCCACAGGCAAAGCTATGAGAAAATAGTCATAATCCGCTCGGTGCAGGCGAA
This sequence comes from Bacteroidota bacterium, assembly GCA_039029575.1. GTDB lineage: Bacteria > Bacteroidota > Bacteroidia > Cytophagales > Amoebophilaceae > JBCCFU01. The sequence goes on from JBCCFU010000026.1 coordinate 1,587, forward strand.
CAGCTTGCCATGGAAAAAAGACCTTTTGTCCATAGAAGACCGATAGATATGCAATGCCAAAGCTTAGGAAAGAGCCTCGGTCGGTTTTCAGTCCCATCACACCCAAAATAAAAGGTATCGTCACGATCACCTGTAGCGCTACGGCAGGGCGCACAAGCTTTCGCTCGATAAGACGAGAGCTGATATGCTCTATTTTAGAACCTATCAATACCGTCAGAATACCCATTAAGAGAATGCCTATCTTGGCAAAGTTTAGCTGGCTACGTTCGCTCACCTCTTTAGAACCCAGCAACCTTTTCAAAGGCACAAATATATCTCTGGTAAGTATGATTCCCATAGTATGTAAGAAAGAGTCGATTGTAGAAAGAAGAATACCTATGAGCGCCAAGGACATAATGTCTATCATCCAAGGCTGTCCTTCGAATAAGTTCTTAACCATATGAATCAATGCATTATGCTTTTCCTGCTCCTTTAATATCAAGCTACCAGCCAATCCGATGATAAAGATCATCGTTGCAATGACCCCGTAGATAAAGACATTGTTGTACCACATACGAGTCACCTTGCTTTTATCCTTGACCATCAACATACGATGTACCAAAGGTGGAGACATCACAAAAGCAAAAGAAAATAAGTTGTAATAGAGCCACGCTTTTACCCTAGTAAAAAAGTGTGGATTGCTTACAAAAGATAACATCTCCTCATCTTGCTCAGCTACTTTTTTAATCATCTTTGAAAGACCTCCTGTCTGTAGCATTGCTTTTTGAGTGATCCAGAAAAGAACAATAAAAACCATCATCAACTGCAACACATCTGTATAGCTGACTGCACGCATACCTCCCAGAGCACTATAGAGCACTATGATACCTCCAAAGAAGAGTACACCTGTAGAAAAATCCATGCCTAATAACTTGCTGCTTAAGATGCCAATCGTACCAATCTGTGTGGCAAGTAATAACAACGACAATAAAAAATGAATAGACCCTGCTAATAATTGCACTCCTTGACCGTAAAGCTTGCCCATCACCCCACCAAAGGTCGGCTCGTCAAAATGAACCAACTGGGGAGCTATGAAAATCCCTATAAACAAAGTAGAAATGGCAAACTGCAGAAAAGTTGTAATATACTCTACAAAGCCACAGTCAACGATGATATCTACTAAGATGAGCTCACTAGCTGATATCAATGTTGCCAAGATCGTCATGATCAACACACCCGTCGGCAAATCCCTGCTCGCCAACGCATAATCCTCAAAACTGTTAGCCTTGGCTTTGCGGTGCGCCCACCAACCAATCACAAGGTTTACAACAAAGAAGAGAGGTATTAAAGGGTGGCTTAGTAAGATATTGGAAATGTTCATGATAGAAAAGGGATTAAATAGGTTTTTTTAAACTAAGAGGTAGTAAGTATAAGTAATATTGAGGCTAAAAGTAAGAATAAGATCTGTAATCCTCAAAATAAAAGATCAAAAAAGTGAGAAAAAAGTCGGTAAAGACCTATGGTTGCTCAACGAAGGGGGGGAGGGCTCAGAAAATGAAACACTCATTGTAGTTTTCTTGAATCAGCGATCGACTCCTTCTTGTTGCTTGGCATTTTGTTGCTCGTTGAAATAGTGCTAAAAAAGTCTCTTTGGGTATCCATGCCACAAGGGCATTTTTGCCATCGTTTGCCACGTGTTTTTTCTCTTGTTTACCACAGTGACAAGCTTCGGAGAGTTTTGTGCGATAGGTGTTGATGTCTTCTAACTTTTTACCAGGATTTTAGCTTTGGGACGTAGTTTGTAAGCAGGCAGGGTTGTGAACGCCAACTCGTCGGGTAGCTGAGCCATGTCTGCACAGCTAAGTCCCCTGAGATCGCAACGTGTGAGTTGTCCTGCAAGAGGTTCAAGCCACGATAAGCTTATCCCTTGTATTGGATGAGCCAGCAGCGTGGCAGCTATGAACTTGACGGTGACAGTCGGGAGGTAGCACCATCAAGTTTGTTACTGACTTATTTGGTTTGGGTGTTAGCCTTCTTTTTTGCTTCTTCCCAGAGTTCGAGTAAGAAGGGCACGGGTTGTCCTTTGAGGTTGGTTAGGCCGCGTGCTTGGGTGGTTTCTTTGAGTGCCTGCATGCGACGGGCAAACTTCTCGTTTGTCTTTCTGATGGTTTCTTCTACGTCATATCCTGCGAAGAAGCACCAGGCGATGGCTGTATGGATGACATCACCGATCTCTTCTTGGATGCGTTGACTGCCTTCTTTGTCTTGGATGGCGGACATTACTTCTCGGGCTTCACTGTTGAGCTGGTCGTGGAGCATCTGATGCGTTTCCCAGAAGAAACCAAAAGCACGAGCATCTTCTTCTTGTCGGATGAGCTCTTCGAGTTGTGCCGAAGGGTTGGTTTTGCTAGTCATGGGGGAAGCTATTTGTTTTTTCTCTTAAAAATGCCCTTGATAGAAAGCCATAAGGGGCTTTGTACAAAGACCATGCTCACGAGGAGGCCTAAGAGCGAGATTAGGATAAAGAGCAGCAACAAGATCAGAGGCATTGTCCAGCCATTTTTTTGGATGATATCTACCTTTGTGTTGATGGTGACTTGCTTGTCTTCTTCTTTTTCGACGGTGGTTTTAGCCTTTTCTTTCTCTTCATAGTCTTCTAGGTTGAGAGGCTTGATACCTTTTTGCTTCATCATGAACTTCTCTTTTTCAAAAGCTTCTCTAAGTTGATCTTCTGTGATTGAGATTTCCATCTTAGCTGTGTTGTTCGTTTTGCTTCCTCCGCCTCTCTTTCGTTTTGCTCTGATTTTTTTACGGGTAGCTTTGGCAACGATCTTTTCGGCTAGGCTACGTACTTCACGGTACGATGGGTAAGCTGATATCAAGGGGTAAAACTCGTTTTCTATACAGCTTCTAAGTCCTGCATAGTTTTTGATGTGGCGGCCTTTTTTCTCTACTCCTTTTTCTATAGCTAAGGCCTCGAGGTGGACGAGGAAGACATTGTTAAATATTTCGATGACTTCTTGGAGCTCTTCTAAGGTCAGCTCTTCTAGTTTTTTCTTACCAAAAGGACTCACGAAGAGCTTTCTACCAAAGCGGTTGAGGGCGGCTTTGTCCATATACTTGAGTTGGCTGAGGTCGTGTACGATGACGTTGGAGGTGAGTACCCATACTTCATCAGGCCTTGATTTTTCGTATCTGTCAAGGAAGTCTACGGTGATGGCTTTCATTTTACTGGGGACCTTGTCGTTGTAGCGATCTTGGAGGAAGAGGTCTCCTTCGTTGACTATGACAAAGTGTATCTTCGCTTTGTCTATATAGTCTTGTCTTCTTCTGTCATAATCTTCCTTGAGGGTTTCCATGATTTGCTCTTCTGGGACGGAGGCAATGGTAGAGGCGCTATATATGGTGTATTCGACGCGATCCTTGTATTTGGGTATGCTCTTTAGGGTTCCAACGATATAGTCTATGGCTAGCAACGTCTTACCGCTACCTGTAGGTCCATAGAATATTATAGACTGGATAGGCCACCCTTTCCCGTCTTTACGATCTTCACGGGTGAGGACATCTCCGCTGTAGTCTAAGGAGTCTTTGATGCCTTCTATATAGTCATCGAGGTACTCTTTGTACGCTTTTGTCAGGATGATATTTTTTTTAGGCATGATGGGGCGCCCGGGCCTACGTTCCCAACGCCAACGCTTCATAGGATGCCAGAGCCAGCTGGGCTTTATGCTTGAGGCTTCTTTTACGCCGATGATTTCATAGATCTTCATTATCTGGCGGTAGATGAACATGATGAAGAAGTAGGCGGCGATCAAAATAATGCCTATCAAGCTGAGGCCCGTGGCAATCTCCCACGAGTGTTCAAGGAGCAGTGTGGTGATGGCTTTGAGTTTCTTTCTGTCTGATTCGTTCTTTTCTCTGGCTAGTTTTATTTTAAGCTTTGTATCTCTTCTATCATTTTTCCACTTGCTAAACTCGCTATTGCCATCTTTATCAGGTTTGTCACACTTTTTTACTCTGTTGTCGATCTCGCTGAATTTTTGACCCTCAAGCAGCTTTTTTAAAAGGTGCGTTACCGTTGTGACTAAGAGCGACGGATTGTCATTTTTACTTTTTTGAGTTAGGTTGTTATAGTTATTTAGTCTTTTTTTTATTAGTTGTTTTGCTTGAGATTCGAATGCACAGGTTAGTGGTATTTCCAAAGAAATAGCTTCTTTACCTTGTTCGTTGATAGCTTCATGAAGAGTCATAGTATCAAGGATAGTCTTACCTGGCTCAATATCTTTAACGTAATCATTTGGTATGGCTAAAAAGAGTGCCATTATTTGTTTAAACCATTCCACTTTCTTTTTAGATTCCTCTTCCGTTGTCTCCGTGCCTGAGTCGTCTTCGGCATTGACAGGGGGCCTGTCAAAATTTGCAAACAATCGGCCTTTTTGATTTGGATCAGGATACATGACAATTCTTTCTCCCCACTTATTATCTTTTAATAGCTTTGTAAATGCCTTACTGTTGCCATTATTTTCTAATGCCTCAGTCTTATCTTTATCTATTTCATAAGGGTTATTTGCATTCTTGTTTTGCCAACCCTCTCTAAGTTTTAAATACACTTTTTGATCGCCCTTCCCAGCAAAGGGAAATGGAAATGGATTGCTTAATAAATCATGATCAACAATTTTTATCTTATGTTTACTTTCTGTTCCCATGCCTTTTACACTGCTCCCCAGCGGGCAAAGCAGGGCGAGGGTGAAGAGGCATTTCGTGAGCAAGGGATGGTGGGTGCGGTTCGTAGGTATTTTTTCCATAAGTTGAGATAGTCAAGGAGAGGATATATTTGGCGCTATAACGCCGATAATTGCAACAAATTTAATACTATTTGCGACGAAAACAAAAAACTTTGCTAAAAAAGTGTCTCTCTGCTCTTAAGTTGGTACCTTTGCATCGATCTGGCCACCCTATCATAAGTTCTTTTTTTTATGCGTATCTCGGAAGAAACCATTTTAGCCATTGAGGAAGCTGTGCAAGTGGAAGAGGTGTTGAGTAGCTTTGTCAGCCTACAGCGTAAAGGCAAGAAGTACCTTTGTCCTTTCCATTCGGACACGCACCCGAGCTTTTCGATCACCTCCGATGGCAAGTTTTACAAATGTTTTAGTTGTAGTGCGCAGGGGAGTTCTGTCTCTTTTTTGATGGAGCAGCAGCAGATGAGTTACCCGCAGGCGATGAAGTACCTTGCAGAGAAGTATCATGTCCCGTGGCGGGTCACTGGTGAGGATGCGGCGCAGGTGGCGCAGGAGAAGGCGCGTGAGGCGCTCTACCTCTTGCTGGACAAGGCGAAGGTGTATTATCAAGAGAGGCTGCGCAACGATCCTTTACAGACGGCGCTTGACTACTTGAAGAGGCGCGACTTAGGAGATCCAGCGTTGTTGGAGGCCTTTGGACTTGGTTACAGCTTGCCCGAGTGGCGTGGGTTTCATGCGTTTGCAGTAGCTGAAGGTTATGACGATGCTTTGTTGCAGGAGGCGGGGCTAGTGCTCACCAAAGAGAAGGTAGATGAGACGGTCGTCTACGATCGTTTTAGGGGGCGGCTGATGTTTCCTATCTACAACCTTGTCGGCAAGGTTATTGGCTTTGGAGGGCGAATCTTGGTCAACGAAGATGCTCGTACGCCTAAGTATATCAACTCTCCTGAGACCCCTGTGTATCACAAAAGTGACGTGCTCTACGGTCTGTATCAAGCGAAGCAGGCGATCAAAAAAGAAGATAACAGCTACCTTGTGGAGGGATACACCGACGTGTTGGCCATGCATCAGGCAGGCATTCAGAATGTAGTAGCCAGCGGAGGTACCGCCCTGACGAAGGCACAGATAGCGCTTTTACACCGTTTTACGCATCAGGTAACTTTGCTCTTCGATGGTGATTTGGCTGGGCAGGAGGCTGCGCTGAGGGGCATCGATCTCTTGCTTGCGCAAGGGTGTGATGTGAAGATCGTCTGCTTGCCTCCCAAAGAAGACCCAGACAGTTTTCGCAAGAAGGAGGGCAGCCAAGCGTTGCAGACCTACCTTAAAGCGCATGTCAAAGACTTTATCACTTTTAAGAGCGACCTCCTCTTTGCGGAGGTGGGCGAGGATCCTCTCAAACAGGCGAAGGCAACCACTGCGCTGCTTGCCACCATTGGTCACATTCCCGACCCTTTGAAGAGGACGTTTTACGTGCAGTCTTGTGCCCAACGGCTAGGGTTGGATGAGGCCTTGTTGCAGACTAAGATGGAGGAGCTACTTACTAAGGGGCCTTCTTCAGGGCCTTCTTTCTCTCCTCGGCGACGTATGACTAGAAGGAAGGCGGCTTCTGTTGCCAAGACACACCCTACGTCCCATCGCGAACGGACCGTCCTCTACTTTTTGTTGCACTATGCGGACTACGTACTGAATGCGGAACAACGTTTGGCTGACTACCTCTTTGAAAACTTTCCCGACATCGTCTTCTCTGAGGCAATCCATCAGATCCTATGGGATCAGTTCAAAACCCAATGGTATGCCGAAGGTCCCTTTCGAGGCCAAGACTTCATTGCCTCTCAAAACGAAGAGATTCAAGGCGTAGCCCAACGAATCATGCAAAGAGCCAAGGCCCTCAGTGAAAACTGGCAGGCTATGTACCACATCATCTTTTCAAGTGAAGAAGACAACCTTGCTAAGAGCTCCTCTGTAGATGTCCAGCGGTTACAGATGGCCTACTTGAGTGATACCATCCGTGACAAGATGGAGAAGATGGCCCAAGCCACGACCCAAGAGGAGCAAGAGAAACATTGGTCCGACTACCAAGCCTTGAAGAAGCGGCAGAACGAGATAGCCACCGCCCTTGGCACCACCGTTTTACACCACCACCCTTTACCCCCTTATCAGCCATGAATTATCGGAGCATTGTCTTGAAGTTAAGCGGCGAAGCCCTCGCCCCCACCGACCGCCTTGGTATCGACCAAGAGAAGTTAGCCCATTACACGCAGGAGCTATCGGATGCCTATCAGACGGGTGTGCAGCTCATCCTGGTCGTTGGAGGGGGCAACCTATGGCGCGGTAAAGACGCTGGTACCTTAGGGATCACCACTACTGAAGGGCATCACATGGGAATGCTTGCCACCATGATCAACAGTCTCGCCCTGCGAGATGCTTTACGACAGAGCGGGCTGCCGGTCACGCTCTTCAGCCGCTTGCCTATGCCTACTTTGTGTCCTGCGTACCAAGTCAAAGAAGCGCTTCAAGCCGTTGAAGAGCGCCATATCGTCATGGTAGGAGGCGGTCTAGGCGTTGCTCACTTTTCTACTGACACCGCGGCCATCGCTACTGCCCTCGATTTGCGAGCCGACATCTGCCTCAAAGGGACCAGAGTAGATGGCGTATATCCAAAAGACCCCGCCCTTCATCCAGAGGGCGTCCCGTATGAGCAAGTATCTCTTGCCACTGTATGGGAGCAAAAACTACGTGTCATGGACATGACTGCCATCTCCCTTGCTCAAGACAACGAGCTGCCCATCATCGTATACAACGCCCAAAAGAAAGGAACGTTGAAGAAGGTGCTTGAGGGGGGCAGGGAAGGTACTTTGTTGGTCGCAGATGTGTAGGACATAATTTTTAAATCGAGAGAAAATTTACGCTACACATTTTGTGCTTTTTTCTTATCATTCTTCTTCTTCACACTGTACCACACTTTTGGGGGCGCTACCATAAGCTTACATTAAGATACACTCTTTTAAAGGCAGTTTGAACGTTCCAGTTTCAGTTTCAGTGTTCGAGTTTGAGTTCGAGTTCGAGTTCGAGTTCGATCCAGGGGGGATAAAGCCTTCCTCTTCTATATCACATTTTTGGTCGTCATCATAGACGTTTTGAACATCAGACGAAAATTGGTCATCATTATAGGCAGTTTGAGAGCCAGGTGAAAACGGGTCGTTATCATAGACATTTTGAGGTTCAGGTGAAAATTGGTCGTCATCATAGACATCTTGAGGTTCAGGTGAAAGCTGGTCGTCGACTTTCAAGTGTGTGACTTCTTCCCATGTTGCAATATCTCCTTGTAATATCTTTTCTCTGTCTACATCGAGCCAATCTTTAACGTTTACATCCGTCTTTTCAGAGATAAACAAGCAGTTTGTCCAAGCATGGATGGTATTCACCTCTTTGACTATTTCGTTGGAAGTAAGCTCTTGTAGTATCGTTTCTTCTTCTTCTTGTAATCTCTCTTTCCTTAAGCTCAGGGATTTTTTGTTTTCTATTTCTGTGTCATAAGAACGGATAGTATCAAGTTTTTTATTGATCGCCTCATCTAACTCCTCAATTTTTCGTACTGTGGTGGAGTAGTGCTTTTCTCTTGCGTAGAGTCTTACATAGGCACCTCCTCCATCTATTAGCTCAAAGTCATTACCTATATAGCAAAACCGCCACGTAGCCATTTTACAGCCTGCCTCCCTGTTTCTAATAGCTACTTTTTTATTGCCATTTGTTGATACCGTGAAATAGTTGTCTTCAAGACTTGATGGACTTTTAGGTGTTATTTTACCTGTGCGAATATGACCATATACAGCTTTTGAGATAGCTTCCTCGCCATGGTATTCAAAGTTTTTTTCGATGGTGTTAAACGTTTTGTAAACAGTTGGTACTATCAAAATTCCTTCCAAGAAGGCTTGTGTGTATGAATTACATGTTTTCGTAAAAAATCTATCCTTATACACTCGAATAAAATTGTCTTTACTAGCAAGCGACTCCCTTTTGGATTCGTCCAGCTCTACAAGTTTATATAGTCTACGCTTTTCTTTTTCTATAGCTTCCGAGGATCCTAAACTACTTATTTGCTTACTTGTGGATTCGATACCAAACCTTACGCCCCTCAATAAGCGGGCCTTATCGCCTATCTCACATGATTTCTCCAAAATAGCTTTTCTTACTAAAAATGATGCGTCGTTTTCAAAGGAAGATAAACAAGCGTTTGGTATAGGCTGGAGTGAACGTATGACTTTTAGGTCTGCTGCTCTTTTTTTTTCATTTAATGGGTCGATAAAAATAATCTTCTTTTTATTTAATTGAAAATTTGCGAAGTTATCCACCTCTTTTTCAGGCACAGGTTTGATCAAAAAGGCATCCAAAAGAAATTTCCTGCGAATTGATTCGCTTAGAAATTCTGGCTTCAGATTCTTGTTTTTCTTATTTTTTATAACTTTCTTATTGTTTATCTGTATAACTTCCCTTAAAATATCAATACATTCTTCTCTATCATCTTCAGTTTTCGTTTTCGTGATGATCATCATTATAGACTTTTTTATATCACCTATTTTGGCTTTTTCAAAA
>JBCCFU010000027.1:0-10889 GCA_039029575.1 Bacteroidota bacterium
GAGCGAACCTTCGCTGCTAGGAACCAGGCGAACGAATTATTGTCTTCGGTTGGTTTACATTGTTGTCTTTCTACTAGTGCTTTCGTATCCTCCGTCCCTACCGTCGTTGCTGCACCTGTGGCGTCAATACCTACTCACTGTTCCGAACGAGGGCAGTTGATCACCATGGCACAGGGGCCCGGCCAGGCAAAGGCCATGCCGGGCCCAGCGCCTCCCTCTCCTCTTGGTTTCTCCATAGATAGGGTGCTGGAAGGCTTTGTCTATTTCATCCATATAGAGGATAGCGCGCTTTTCACCATATGGGGTGGCGTGTATGATGGCTTCAAAGATGCGTCCAGGGCGACCTGGTTCTTTTTCAGTAGGGCCTGTGCCAACAAGGTCGTCAGGCGTGGCTCCTGCAAAACTGACTTCTGCGATAGAAAAGCCTAGCTTTTCTCCACTCTTTCGTATAGCATTGGTCTTACCTACACCTGTCAGCCCATAGATGTATATAATAGGCAGCTTTGCGCCTTTGGTGTGACTGACGTATATGGCGGCAAGCCAGTCTTTGAAACTTGAGCTATACAATCTAAAGTCAGCGAAGCTTTCATCAGCCGGTGGCTCGGTATGTGCTCTGCTCTCTTTCTTGCTAGGTAGCTTTACCGCCTTCTGTACGAATTCGTTGAGGTATACCTGTTTCTCTTTAAATTTAGTGCCTTCGAAAAGCCTCGCTTCTATGAGTGTTTGCATCTCAGGATCGAGTCTATACTGATTTCTGATGTAAAGAATCTCAATGGCTTCCATAGGGAAAGTTACTGTCTTGTAACCATAGAGTAAGTACTTCAAGGAAGGATATATCTTTGATGGCAGGGAGACGAGTAGATGTAAGCCAATCCAAAAAGGCAGTAACTCCTCTGAAGAGAAATATATCAACAAACCACTCCCATATATAAGAATGAGGCTATCCCACGTTTTTATAAGCTGCTTTTTCGTTTTCTCTGGATCGGGCATCTTTATAACGCTATTCTTCATGGTAACTTCCGCTATGGCCTTAGAAAGGGAAGATTTTACATATAGAGCAAGGGAAAAGCCAACAACGCCCATCCACGCTTTGGTGTTATCTTCAGAAGAAAGCAACTGAACGGCACCTAATAAAAATAAACTAATGCAACTGGGCGTAAAAACCTCTACTAATACTTCTATGTGCTTGTTTCTTATATCTTGGTCACGGTGATATAAAAAGGCGGCTACCTCTAGCTCTCTTCGCTTCATATCTGAACCATTTTTCCAAGCAGCGGTAGACATCACTGCTGCTCGATGCTTCTGGTAAAAATCGGACGAAAGCAAAACGGCTTGCACCATCTCACTCTCAACAAAACTTTTCTCTTTGTTTTTCTGAATGACTATCTCTTCTTCTTTTTCTTCAGAAAGCAAGGACTGCACAACAGTGATTGTAAAAAATATATAACATAACGACCTTCCTAATCGTATGAGCTTTATATATAGCCTGCTTTTCTTGCTGGTGATGTGCATTGAGAATCTATGAGTAGAAAATAAATAATAGCAATCGAAGATTTGCTAGACAAATGTAAGAAATGACGAACAAACGACAAAGAAAAATACTTTCTTTAAGAATAGACCTTATTCTTCTTCTACATATACCTCATTGTATACCGTCTTTTGAGAGCGTGCTTTGCGATAGGTCAGGAAAGATAGGAGACCGACCCCTATGCCTACGAGAGCAATGACAGGCACGAAGAGTGACGAAAATTGCTTCTTAGTATTCGGTTTTTTGGGACCGCTGTCTTTACCTTTGTCATCTCCTTTGGTGGTGTCGTCTCTGTTTATTGAGAGGATCTTACTAGGTGCTTCGTCTATGACCGTAGGCAAGTTTTCTATAAAGGTAGCGGGGTGGTAATGGTTTCTGTTTGCATGGCTCCCTTGGTTAAGGTCGGACTCGATGACTCTTTTAACATATTTAACCTTTTCCTTCGGGCTTTCAAGCTTTCTAAGCTCGGTATAGCCATCAATGGCACCAAACAGGCCTCCTACAATACAGGCGTTGGTGTCGGTGTCCCCACGGTCGGCTATGGTCGACTCTATCGCTTCTACAAACGTTGATCCTCTATGTAAGTGATAAAAAGTTCTTTCAAAGGCGTGTTTCATGAACCCCTGACCTTTAGTAGCATCCGATAGATCACTCTCGTCGGAGGCATCTTTAGCCTCTTTAAGCCATTCATAAACTTTTTTAGCATCTTTGTCTCCTTTGTTTACTTTTCCTTTGAGCCATTCTTCAGCTACGGTAAAGGCTTCTTTCATCCTTTTTTTTCGATCTTCTTCTGTGCTGTTAAGTAAACTTTGGATGGCGATGGCATAGGTCTGGTTGGCGCGGTAGCCTATTTTGTTAGCGTGGCTCAGCGAAGCATCCTCTACCATAAGCTGGGCAAGTTGCTCCTTTGATAGATTGTGTCCATAGACGATCAAAGGTGTGCAGCGCATCAACGCCCCATTGGCAAGGTTACCGCCGCCTTTAGGATATTTACTTAATTTTTTAACATTATAGGCAGCGGCTTTACGCTTCATCTCTTTGACATATTTTAAAGTAGCCTTTGCTTCTTTTTCTATGGTTACTCCACCCAGCGTTGCTTTTGTACAAAACCCAGTATCAAATGCGCCGTGCGTCCATCCAACGTATTCTTTGACGATGGGGGAAGAGTTATAGTGGCCTTTTTCATATTCTTTTATCATCTTACGTAGTCCCCTACCAAGAGAGCTTGCTAGCTCGGTATCGTCTGTCACTTGCCCAGGGGCTACCCCCCAACAACCTCCTCCCGGCATCTCCATGGCATCAGCGACTTTATTTTTAGGCGTAAATTCTAAATAACTCCCTATAGTATCCCCTATGGCTGCTCCTGTGACACAACCGAAGCAACGATCGTAGGTAGTGTCTCCTTTTTTTAATTTCTTTTGTATCATGGCAAAAAGCTTTGCTTCTTTGCCTTTATGAGGGTTGGCTGTAGCGCATAGGGTCATGGGAGAAAGAGACACTAAAGTGCACATTAAACTATAAAATTGTTTTTTTGTCATAAGATATAAAAGGGTTGGAAAGCGTATTATCGGGATAAAGGTAACCAATTATTAATAATCAGTACTATTCTTGCGAAAAAATACTTAAATTAATGACCTTGGCGTGGATTTCTCCGTAGCGTGAGCAGAAGGTTCAATCCTTGCCTTTTAAGTAGTTAAATCTGAAGTACTCAACTTTTTGATTAAAAATTTACCCTAAGACAGAAAGTATGCATAAAGGAGAGGGTCAAGTGTTTCAACTTCTGGGAGATTTCTCGCGGGCGCTCTCCTCACTTTGTTCGTCGAGCTGGGTCGAAAAGACACCGTTTTTTCATGGCTTCGCTCCCTTCGGTCGCTCGCCATGAAGTGGCTAAAATACCCCCCAACTCACCCATCAGCATCGCACGCTAGTGGACGCTGATGCATAAAGGAGGCTTGAATTTTTTTACACAAACTGCAGAGTTTTGAAGGCATAGGTTTGATTCCTTGCGTTTTTTGTTATATAAAAATAACGTTTTTTGCCTAAAAAAGCTTGTTTTTAAGCTTTAAAGGACATTTTTTTTGCATATGCAGGGCTGACTAAGTACGTGTTCGAGGACTTGTTTCTCTATCTCTGCCAATGGGATGATAGGATTGGCTTCGGGAGTTACTTCTTGGTAAGAAGATTGCGCCTTACTCTTCTTCTCTATCTTCCTTCTTTTGAGAACGTGCTTTGCGATAGGTCAGCAAAGATAGGAGACCCATCCCTATGCCTACGAGACTAATGACAGGCACAAAGAGTGATGAAAATAGCTTTTTATTACCTGCTTTTTTTGGATTGTTGTCTTTATCTTTTTTATGTTCTTTGGTGGTATGCTTAGGAGGTTTGGGGAGGCCGTCGTCTTCATCTTCGCTTTTTTCTATAATGGAACTCTCTCTTGTATATTCATCGCTGTCGTCTTCATCTTCGTTTAGCCCCCTGGTGGTCGTATTTTTTTTAGGGAGCTTGGGGCGGTCTTTGTCTCCATCTTTGTTGCCTCCTCTCTTGGTGGCCGTGTTTTTTTTAGGGAGCTTGGGGCGGTCTTTGTCTGGTATCTTTTCGATACCTTGGTTTATTGAAAGTATTTTCTTGGGGGCTTTGTCTATGACTGTAGGCAAGTTGTCTATAAAAGTAGCAGGGTGGTAGTTTTTTCTATGTGGATAGCTTCCTTTGCTAAGGTCGGACTCGACGACTCTTTTAACATATTCAACCTTTTCCTTTGGGCTTTGAAGCTTTCTAAGCTCGGTATAGCCATCAATGGCACCAAACATGCCTCCTACAATACAGGCGTTGGTGTCGGTGTCGCCACCCTCTGCTATGGTGGGCTCTATTGTTTCTAAAAAAGTTGATCCTGCTTTGAGGTGGTAGAAGGCCCTCTCAAAAGGGGGGATAATATAATCTTTTCCGTTGACATCCTGTAGTTCTTTAGTACTAGAGGCATTTTTAGCCCTTGTAAGCCATTTGTAAACTTTTGCAGCATTTTCTTTTCCTATTTTTTTCTCTTCTTCTACTTTTCCTTTGAGCCATTTTTCAGCTAGAGTAAAGGCTTCTTTCATCCTTTTTGTTCGATCTTCTTCTGTGCTGTTAAGTAAACTTTGGATGGCGATGGCATAGGTTTGGTTGGCTCGGTAGCCTATTTGGTTGGCGTGGCTCAGCGAAGCATCCTCTGCCATAAGCTGGGCAAGCTGGTCTTGTGATAGTTTGCGTCCATAGACGATCAAAGGCGTGCAGCGCATCAATGCCCCATTGGCAAGGTTACCGTGCCTTTTAGGGTTTTGATGACGTAAACTTCCAGCATTATATTCAGCAGCTTTCCTCTTCATCTCTTTGACATGTTTCAAAGTAGCCTTTTCTCCTTCTTTTATGGGGACCCCACCCAGCGTTGATCTTGTGCATCTCCCAACATCAAATGCCCCTTTTCCCCATTGAACGTACTCTTTGACGATGTGGGAAGAGTTATAGTGGCCTTCTTTATATTCTTTTATCATCTTATGTAGTCCTCGAGCAAGAGAATTTGCTAGCTCTGTATCATCTGTTACTTGCCCAGGGGCTACATTCCAACAGAGGCCACCTCCCGGCATCTCCATGGCTGTCACCGTTTGCTCCTCTGTAGGGGGATCTTTTGTAGTAAATTGTTCTAAATAGCTCCCTATACTATCCCCTATGGCAGCTCCTGTCACACAACCGAAGCAACGATCGTAGGAAGTGTCTCTTTTTTTCAATTTCTCTTGTATCATGGCAAAAAGCTTTGCTTCTTTGCCTTTATGAGGGTTGGCTATAACGCATAGGGTCATGAGTAGAAGATACCCTGAAGCGCATATTAAGCTATAAAATCGTTTTTTTATCATAAAAAAATACAAAAGCGTGTGGTCGGAAAAAAGGTAATTAGTAATTAGAACTAAAAGCCATATTTTTTAATTTTTCGGTATAGGGTTCGTTCGGGGATTTCAAGGGCAACAGCTACTTTCTTGCGATTACCTTGATATTTTTTGAGTGCGTGTTCGATGGCTTGTTTCTCCATCTCTTCCAGTGGGATGATAGGATTGTCCTCAGATACCTCTATTGGTAGAGAAGTAGGTGATGGTGGAGACATCTCTTCTTGGGTAGGCAAGACAATAGGAGAAGGCGTATCTGCAACCTTCTTGTTAGGCAGTTGATCAAAGAGAAGAGGATGTTTTTTCAGCAAGTGATAGCCTTCTACATCCATGCTAAGTCGTTCAAAGACGAGTTTTTTAAGTTCTATCAAATCGTGTTGCATGTCGAAAAGCACTTTATACAAGATATCTCTTTCAGAAACCCCTCTACCTACATTTGTGAGCGTTCCCGACAAACGGGCGGGCAAGCGTTCCGATCGGCTTGGGAGATATTTGCTCAAGATCTCTTCTGTGATCATAGGTTCATCATATGACAAGATAGACATTCGAACCACTAAGTTCTTGAGTTCACGTATGTTGCCCGGAAAATCATATTTTTTCAATCTTTCGATCGCCCCTTCCGTAAGTTGCAGAGGCGTTCGCCCATACTCTTGCGCAAAGTCGGCACTAAACTTTTTGAAAAGAAGCAACACATCGTCCCCACGCTCTCGAAGAGGAGGGATACGCAAAGAGACGGTATTGAGTCGATAGTACAAGTCTTCGCGAAAGCGGCTTTGACGCATTGCCTCCCTAAGGTCGACATGGGTAGCGGCGATGACACGTACAGCTGTCTTCTCTACCTTGGAAGAGCCGACCTTTAGGAATTCACCATATTCTAACACACGCAAGAGGCGCGACTGTGTAGCCAAGGGCATCTCCCCTATCTCATCCAAAAAGATAGTTCCCCCGTTGGCTTCCTGAAAATAGCCCTTTCGCGTCTCATGTGCCCCCGTAAAAGCCCCTTTCTCATGTCCAAAGAGCTCGGAGTCGATCGTACCCTCAGGCAAAGCCCCACAGTTTACAGCTATCAGCTTACCATGCTTTTTGCCACTGAAGTGGTGGATGATCTTTGAGAATGACTCCTTACCACTCCCATTTTCACCTGTGATCAACACGTTCATCATCGTGGGAGCTACACGCAAGGCCATCTCTATGGCGTGGTTTAGTGCAAAAGTGTTGCCTATAATGCCGAACTGACGCTTGACGCGCTCAATGAGTGTTTTGTTGATAACCTTAGGGGGGGATAGCATAATACAAGAGACGGATAAGAGAGCCAAAATTACGAAAAAAATGCCAACTCACTGCACCCTATCTACCATCTCAAAGCTCCTGTAACCTTCAAATAGCCTTTCTTGAATGCCAGCCCCATCTTTTACCGTACATCTATTCGGTTTTTTTCAAAAAAATGACTTACTTTGCCGTACGAAATTGCACCAAAAAATCAATAAAACATCTATCTATGAATTTCCTACTCATCCTCTCCACCACTTTCTTAGTTATCGTTTCGATCCTACTCACCGCTTTGATCATGCTACAAGGCCCTCAAGACGATGAGGGAGGTGCCATGGGTAGCACTAGGATGAATGCCTCTTTTAAAATGCTTGGCGCAGCACAAGCCTCCAACCTTATAGAGAAGATCACAGGTATCTTAGGTGCCTTGTTTATGGTACTTGTGTTGACGACTACCTACTTTATGAAACAAAATAAAGAAATAAAAGAGACTGTCACGCAAACAGAAAAAGCACTGGAGAATGTAGATGCATCTATCACTACTGAAATGCCTGCCAAAAAAGACGTACCTAAAAAAGCAGTACCCAAAAAAGCAGCACCCAAAAAAGCAGCACCTAAAAAAGCAGCACCCAAAAAAGCAGTACCCAAAAAAGCAGCACCTGCTATTAAAAAGCGTAAGAAAGCCAGGAGAAAACGACGTTAAGAAGGGCAAGAGAGGGCTTCTTAGGTGTCCGTAATGTCCGTTGGCCACATAAACGTGTTGTGGTGGTTTTACATATAAGGATTACTTTTATACGTAACCTAATCTTCATAAGGATGAAAAAAGTAGCTTATCCAAAGGTGCGGTGGCTGTTCTTACTAACAGTGGCTTTTTCTTCGGCAAGATCGTACGCAGCCCCACCACCCAAAGAAAAAGAGGTTCCTAAAAAGAAAAAAAAAGGACTTCCATGGAGAAAAGTGTTTTTAGGACTCGGGAGCGCAGGCCTCGCTGTAAAATATCTATCTTCTCGAAAACTTGTAGAAGAGAATGACGACAACGCCTCCTTAGATGAGCCCAAAGACTTTAAATTCGTAGAAGAAGGCTGGTTCCCAAAAGAAAAGAAAAAGATGATGGACCTTCGCGAACAAACCTTTCCAGAAATAAAGGCGGCCATCGTACCTCATGCAGGCGTTAAGTACAGCGGAACTGTAGTTGCCAACGCCCTACAAAAGGTAGACTGGCGATTATATGATACCTTCCTACTACTCGCTACCTCCCACAAAATAGGCAAAAACTACCAACTCAACAGACAAAAACTCAACCTACCCTACCGCCCAGGCTCCGTTGATATTTTGAATATACCAGCACTCAAGTTCGTAATAGATGAACAAAGGCTACAAAAAGAACACTCGTGGCAAATACTCCTATCTTATATAAACGAAGTCAACGAATATCTGGTGTTCCACGGTTACCCACCTCTTAAGTTTATACCACTCATCATTGGCAAAGAGCTTTCACCCCAAGAACTCAACATCTTGCAAACCTACTTGCAAAATCATCCCAAAACCTTCCTTTGCGCAAATACAGATCTCCTACACCGACCTGGAACAATGCGTGAGGACGCTTCCACATGGAAAGCCTTTGACCAAGTCACCATCAAACAAATCAAACAAGCCATCACTCATGGCACCCCCTTAACACGAGAAAGAGACGGTAAGAGTACCATGTGTGGCTTCTTCGCTATCCAAGCGTTTACACGGATAGCCCATAACTCGCTACTTATCCCTCTTCATAAAGAACATCGCCATAGCTTCCAAGCCAGCCAAGAAACACAAGGTCAATACGTAGGCTACTTAGGTATGACCCTCAAAAAGATGCCCCTCCTAGAACTTCCCGCCAAAGTATTGGCAGAAAACCCACAGGTGTTAGGCAGAAGTCTCTCCAAAAAAGAAATCAATCACATCGCCAAAAAATATGAAAAAGCCAATGATCAACCCGTTAATGGCATCTTTGTCACCATCAATAAAGGAAGATCTAAAACCCTAAGAGGCTGCATGGGCAAGTTTAACGCAAAAGAACACGGACTTCATTACTGGGTCGCTAGGCAGACTTTGCAGTCCGCTTTAGGTGATGGGCGATTTGATCCAGTCACCCAAGCAGAACTTACCGACCTCTCTTTTGAGATAAGCTTACTCGAACCCTCCTTCAATATTTACAACAAAAAAAATGACCAAAGCACAACCCCTTTCCAAGCTTTTAAAAAAAATTACAACAGCAAGAACTACGGCATCACTATCACGTTCGATGATGGAAGGGGTGCAACCTACCTACCCTCCGTGTTGCAGAGAGAAAAGGGTTCCCTTAAACAGCTCTTTCATAGTGTCGTCAACGGACTAAGAAGAAAATCAAACCCAGAACGCTTTCGAAATGTAAATCTCCACGACTTCAACCAAAAAGACTTTACTTCAGAAATAGCAGGAATAGAGCTCTACATGACGGAAATCATAAAATAATAACACACCCAATATGAACAAATACATACTCTTAACCACGACACTCTTCCTTTATCCTGTGACAACCTACACCGCAACAAAGGAGCAAGAGACCTACCCTCCCATCATAGAACAAGCGCTCAAGATGATCACCAAAGAGCACTTCCCCATAGACTCCCACAGCATCAGCACGCGTACCTTCTTCAGCATACAACATCCTCACTTCAGCAAAATAGTCTACCACCATATCCGACAGATCATGGGTCGACAGCATCAACAAGAAGGTACCTATACCAACGCAGGACTCTTTCCCTATGGTTCGCATTTCAATACATCTAACCACCATATCGAACTAAGCGAACTCAAACAAGATGTCGGACAAGAGCTACTAAGCCTCTTTCAAGACTCCAGCAACCAACCCAAGAAACTAGGCCCTGTCTTCTCCTCCAAACGACATTTCTTCACTTTAAAGAATCCGGAAATTGTCACCGACTGGCATCGCATGATGGCACTGATGGAAGTGCAAAAAGACCTTGGCCTAGAGGAAGAAACCGTAGAATCATTCTTCGTACGAGAAAAACCTATAAGCAATGAATCGCACATCACCTCCAATCAGCTTGCCGCATCTGCAGGTACCAGTAGCTTCTTCAGCGGCATATTAGCCTACTTTTTGGGAAAGTGGAGAAAAGGAAAGTCTCAAAATGAAAAAGAAGTAGAACTAACTGAAACCGCTCCTGAACCGCCACAACAAGAAAGCATACAAGAAACCGAAGGATCTGGAGAAGTTCAAGAAACCGAAACACCCCAAGAAACCGAAGGATTTGGAGAAGTTCAAGAAACCACACCGTAGTAGTTATTACCTGTTTAAAACAGTATTTTGTGGTTCCACCAAGACCTTGTTCAAACATCCATTGCAATTGATTGAGAATCAACGTCGACTTCCCCATTCCTGACTTGCCGAAAATGCACGTATGTCGTCCATAGGCTTCTTCTGGTACGAAAATCTGATTGTCTGGCGAAACGCGAAATAATTTGGCGAGGAAGCGAGCCAACCAACCTTTCCTGTAAACCTGTCGCTGAGTACCGATAGGCAACGCCAGTTCGTCATTGCTATAGTTTGCAGTTGTTGGCGATGACAAAGGACTTAGAGAATCGCCAAGGATGGTTCCCTTAACGAGCTTGGCTTTCGTGCCTTTTTGAAGTTGAATCGTGGTGCGACAGTTTTTATTTGAGCATTCAAACTTTCCTACTTCCCGCCCACGATCATCGTGAATCGATAGCACGTGAGCCCGGCGATTATGTTTGTAGCTGTCCCCTATCTGCCATCGTTGACGAAGTTCAATGACATACCTGCACTCATTGTTTGGGCAACGGTAGCGAGCAAACAACGCTGGTAGAATGTGATTGCGAATCAGTCTTGGACGTTGCAGTAACCACGGAATCGCAACAACAATCATCGCCCAATGCCAAACTGTCAATCCAAGCAGAAGCCCGGCTCCACTGGAATAAACAAGTCCCCTAGCCAACAAAATGCGGGTGCGAAGACTCATTTGAATAAACTATATGTAGGCAATGTTTTCATGAAACTGTCAAGTAATCGCGTTCTCGTACCGTCTTTCGAACTCAGCCAAATTTTGCGTTTTTCTCCCAGAAGATCTTTGCAACGGTGCCAAATTGGTTGATTGATGGTAAGTCCCTCGGACTTGACC
>JBCCFU010000028.1:0-10888 GCA_039029575.1 Bacteroidota bacterium
AACGACATGTCTCTGGGGAACAGAAGATGATGCCTCTTCTTATCTCGTTTTTCATATCGATCCCAGTGTTTCTACTGAAATTGAAAATAATTTATTTTATAAATTCTTCAGTCACATTAAAAGTAAATATAAACGAAAGGTTAAAAACTATAATGGTCTACTTTTTGGAGGAGGTAGATTATTCGGGTCACTTTCGGGAGAATTTGAGGATCTCTATTTTCTAGTCGTTGAAAAGAGTGCCTTAGGAATCAATACACAAGGGTATCTCATAGATGAAAGTGGAAAGCAAAAAGCAGATGAAAATGGAAACGAAATAGCGATAAAAAACGAACAATTAAAAGAAGCGCTTGAAAAACTTTTTCCCACCCTGTTTAACAAAAAATTGTATGAACTCACATTTGATATTTCTTCAAATAAGGATCTAGCTGAAATGATGGAACCCACTGAATTAGTCAAAAAAGTTATCGATAAAGTAGTGGGAGTTGCTGGCTTTAAGGCAGGGAAAGACTCTTTTTATCAGTTGAAGTTTTCAAAAATTGAAAAGAAAGCAACTAAACCAAAGGAAAAAGATTCAGAAGAGACCTCAGAAGAGACCTCAGAAGAGACCTCAGAAGATGACTCTGCCTCTAACAAGCAAGGTAAGCAGATAAATAGCCAGCAAATCTTTGGTTTGGCCTGCCTCACTGCATTCTCTTTGATAGTGATTAGCTATATTTTTCGAAAATTTAAGGAAGATCCCAGGGTTTTAGAAGAAGATGCTCTATAGATACAATTGTCAATAATATCTTAAAAAATTTATACATTAAGATTTCTTAACCTTGAAAAATGATACCTAATTTACTTAAACTAGTATTGAAAAGAAAGTTCTATTCGTTATTATTGAGAACAAGCCCTTTCTTTGGTATGATGACTTCTCTTTGTTGCAAGGAAAGTAACAAGAAGAAATATGTTGCCTTTGAAATGAAGGTTGATGCTACTCAATCAACTCCAGGACTAGAGGACTCGCTGGTTATTTTAAACAGTGACCTTGTCCCTCGGCACCAAGGGAAGGGGTATAAAAAAGGTTGGATGAATACCAGTCGTCACTATTTTTTGATACTTGATAATGATGAACTAGGGATAGATAAGGAGGGAAATATGATAGACGAAAATGGAGTTTATAGTAACAATGAAAAAGGTGAAAAGCAGAAAATAATAGTCTCAGTAGCAAAAAAACGACTTATAGAAATTTTTGCGTCTTCATTACAGGTAGCATATGAAATAGACTTTAGTATTTATCAAAACAACAAGAGTACAAAACCTTTAGAAGGAAAGGAAACGCTCCATGCACTGGCACTTAATACAAAAAATGAGGCAATGAAAGAAGTCATCAACCTGAGAAAGAGCCCATCGCTGGAGATGAAAAAACTCAATAAATACAATGAAACGAGTTTTTACCAATTGAGATTTTCAAAAATTAAAAGAAAGTCTATGAAACCAACCAATACTACAAAAGAAGTTCTTGTAGAAAAGGACCTCATACAAGAAGCTCCTACACCCTCTTCTAGTAAAAATCTCCAAAATCAAAAAGAACAAAATCACAACATCTTTCCTTTCGCTCTCCTCACTGCAGGCTCTTTGATAGTCATTAGCTATATTTACAAAAAATTTCAAGAGGGCCCCAGAGACAAATCCGAAGATTGACAGGTGTCGATATTCCCATTTGATCAAGGAGGTGAAAAGGGAATTGAGGACTGACTTTTTTATGCACAAAGTCCTCCTTTCTAATTTTAGGATTGCTAAAATTGGTCAGTTTGTCTTCGAACGCTAATCGCACTCTACCTGTCCTCCCGTTGCGGTTTTTAGCAATGACTTCGGCGATACCTTGGCCTTAGGCCTTATATTATATATAAACTTTCTTATCTTTGCCACCTAACTAACCTCCTTGAAGATGTTCTCTAATTTACTACATAAGCTATATATCATAGTCAGCGCCATGGCTTGCTTGTCTTCGATGCATGCAGCAGAAGAGAAATATATAGCTTTTGGGATGATGTGTGAAAAGAAAGCCGACGTTGACTTTCAAAGATTGATCACGTTGATTGGAGAACAGAGTTATGGAAAGCGAGAGATGGTCATAGATATATTAAAGAAGAAAGATTTTCACTTCCTTATAGTTAAAAAGAGCGATCTCCTACAAGACACTACTTCAAAACTTAGCGAGATAATGACACCACAAGCTAAAGAGAAAATAAAAGCTTTTATCCAAAAGAAAGTAGTACACAACGCTACGTTAACATTCGAGATAGGGATACTAGAAGTTACTTTTGAAGATGATGTAGAATATAAGGAAAACTTCGAGCGCGCAGAAAATGAAACGTTAGATGAGCTAAAAGCCTATAAAACGGTGAAGGAAGCTCTTTATCCTGATCAAAATTTTAATACTTCCTCTTTTTATTTTATCAACTTTAAGGAGATAGAAATAAAAGAAGCCTATGTGGCTTTTGAAATCGTCTGTGAGAAGAGCATTACATCTCCCGATATATATTTACAAGACTTTGCGGCGATATGCCCAGAAAGTATAAGATCAGTCCCTAATGGAAGGGTTCCTCTTTCTGGTGGCAAAAGCTTTCAGCTGCTCTACCGCTATTTCCTAGTACTGAGAGAGAAGGAACTGACAGAGGAAAATCAAGCGTTGGCAGATACAACGAAAGAACAACTGCAAGGCAAGGTTCAAAAGGCTATAGACAAAGTAGTGTCCGTCTTTAACGGAAGGCTTGATACCTCTACCGACACTGTCACTGAAGATAAAAGCAGCATTAGTTTTTTTACTCAAAACTCCTTTGAAATTCAAGGGAAAGGAGCCCTTAAGTCATACCCAACCATTAAAGAAGCCCTCCAACAAGATCAATCCTATCGTCTCTCTTTTATCAAAAAGGTTACCAAACGCCCTTCTCCTGACAGTGATGATGATGGCAAGCCTAAAGATACGTCAGGAGGTCTCGGTAATATGGTATACGGGATACCCGTAGCAGCCTGTCTGCTCATTGTTTTTTTCTTGTATATAAAGAAAGCCAGCGCTAGGGAAGAGAACCAAGAAGATCTTTTCTAACGTGCTGCACACCATGTAGTCTAGCCATTGATATTTGCTGCCATCCTATTTTTTTGTGCATATTCGTTGTATCCCTTAGCTTTGCCTTCCAAATGCCTCCTTAGCTCAGTTGGTAGAGCGGTTGATTTGTAATCAATAGGTCGCTGGTTCGAATCCGGCAGGAGGCTCTTACGTCAAGAAAAGTATGTAGAATTAACCTCCTTTTCTTGCGTCTCATTTGGGCGATGTGCCCTCGTACAAACATTTTTACTAACCTTTGATCTTATGGAAAACTACCTCTTTCTTTACTTTGCCCCTGCGATTGCGTGTATCACCTTATGTTATGCCCTTTGCAAAGCCTATTGGATTAGTAAACAAGAGGTTGGCACTTCTGAGATGGCATCTCTTGCACAAAAGATCGCTTTTGGCGCACGTTCCTTCTTGCAGGTAGAGTATAAGGTAATTGCCCTTTTTGTCATTCTGACAAGTGCCTTGCTCGTCTATTTAAATCTACATGAAAAAAATACGCACGGCACGGTATGGGTGGCAGGGAGCTTCATCATGGGAGCTTTGTTTTCTGCGCTTGCAGGATTTATAGGTATGGACATAGCCACGCGGTCCAACGTACGTACGGCTCAAGCGGCACGCAAAGGGCTGTCACCAGCCTTCCGCCTCTCTTTTTCAGGGGGAGCTGTGATGGCTACTGGTGTGGTTGGGCTCGCTTTGTTAGGTTTAGGTCTTCTCTTCGGACTTGGCGTTGGACGCATAGAGGCGTTGTCAACAGATCGCCTTTTTACTTTATTAGAAGTACTTACAGGCTTTTCCTTAGGAGCTGAAAGCATTGCGCTGTTTGCGCGGGTAGCAGGGGGTATTTACACCAAAGCGGCGGATGTAGGAGCTGACATCGTAGGTAAGATAGAGCAGGCCATCCCTGAGGACGATCCACGCAACCCTGCTGTCATTGCCGACAATGTAGGGGACAACGTAGGTGATGTGGCGGGGATGGGAGCCGACCTTTTTGGTTCTTATGTATCCACCATCCTTGCGGCCATGGTCTTAGGGGCAGAAGCGTATGAAACCGAAAACCTTACGACCCTTGGCCCCGTGTTATTCCCCTTGGCGATGGCTGGACTTGGGGCACTGGCTTCAATTGTAGGGATTGCATGCGTTCGTTTGCGTAACGAAAAAGGAGATGTCCACAATGCGTTGCAGATAGGCAACATCGTAGCCCTCCTGCTCTCTACAGTAGGGGCGTACTTCCTCTTACAACAACTTATCTCTGAAGGTCTCTTCTTGCGAGGCCATGAGATCATCAAGATGCGACTCTTCTACGCCCTGACTTTTGGTGTCGCCGTAGGAGGAGCGATCAGCTGGCTTACGGGCTACTTTACCACCGCAGGCCATCGACCCGTCGACATGATCATCTCTCAATCCCTTGCAGGTCCTGCGACTAACGTCATTGCAGGGTTGAGTGTGGGCATGCTCTCCACCGTCATCCCTGCCTTCCTCTTTGCAGGGGCCATCTATGGGGCGTTTTCCTTTGCGGGGTTCTATGGGGTAGCCATTGCTGCTGTTGGGATGATGTCTACTACAGCGGTACAGCTTGCCATCGATGCGTTTGGCCCTATTGCAGACAATGCAGGAGGCATCGCTGAGATGAGTGGCCTGCCCGAAGAAGTGCGTGTGCGTACCGATATCTTGGATGCTGTAGGCAACACTACAGCTGCCACAGGCAAGGGCTTTGCGATCGCTTCTGCTGCCCTTACTTCTTTGGCTCTCTTCGCCGCCTTTGTCGGGATGACAGGCCTTGAGGGCATCAACATATACCAAGCTGATGTCTTGGCTGGCCTTTTGATCGGTGCTATGCTCCCCTTCCTCTTCTCTGCCCTCACGATACAAGCCGTTGGCACAACCGCAGGTAAGATGGTCGAAGAGGTCCGTCGACAGTTTGCTACAACCCCTGATATACTGGCGGGAAAGGTGGCCCCTGACTATGACCGCTGCATCGGCATCGCTACCTATGCCGCCCTGCGACAGATGTTCTTACCAGCCGCTTGTACGCTAGGCACTCCGCTGATCGTTGGGTTACTCGGGGGCGCAGAAGTCTTGGCCGCCTTCCTCGCAGGTGTCATGGTCGTCGGTGTCTTTTTAGCACTCTTCCAGTGCAATGCAGGCGGCGCTTGGGACAACGCTAAAAAAGCTTTTGAAAAAGGTATCACGCTCCAAGGCAAAGCGTACCACAAAGGAAGTCTACCACATCAAGCTGCCGTCGTAGGCGACACTGTAGGTGATCCTTTTAAAGATACTTCTGGCCCTAGCATCAATATCCTTATTAAACTTACGGCCATTGTAGCTCTCCTCTTAGCTCCCTTCCTTTCCTAAAAAACTAACTCCCAAACACAAAATTATTGCAATTAACAAAAAAGTAACTTAAGTTTGTGGAAAATTTGCGATACATTCCACAATGAAACTTTAAACCCACCCTCATGATGAAATCATATTCCCTAAAGATAAGCTTATTCTCCCTCTGTGCTCTCGTAAGCCCTTGTTGCATTTCTGCTGCTGCTCCCTCTGAGGATGATATCAGAAAATTGAAAAAAGCAGCTCTTGAAGCCCAGAAACAAGCAGCTGAAGCTAAACAAGCAGAAATAGAACAACGAAAAAAAGACAATAAAGTATGGACACCTCAAGAGCTACAAGATGAGCAAAAAGAAATATTGAGCCTTCTTGAAACTGCTAATAAAAATATAGATGAGTATGAGATCAGGCTGATTGGAAGCACCACCAGTACAGAATCGATCCTCGATATAAAAAAGAATGTTGACTGCTATGCGGTGCTACGTTTACTCTTTAAAGGCGATGTCAAGACCAGTTCCTTACGGGAAAAATTAGGGAAAGAGCATAAAGACTACAATAGACTTAAAGAAATAGAGGAAAACGTAGCAGCGCTAAACCTTGGAAATCCATACGTGCTGGAATACGTAGCTAAGACTATTAAAGAGAAAATAAATAAATATAGAGACAGTAAAAAAGATACCCCTGAAGAAGATATAACAAAGCTCAGCTATAGTAAAAAGATTGCTCTTTGGGTCGTACCTAAGTTTCTCTGGTCCCTGGCAGGAAAGGAATATATAGACATGGATATGCAAAGAGCGATGTGGGCAGATGCCATGGACAAACAAGTTGAGGAACTACTTGAATATTGTGACAAGGTAAAAGTCTATCAAGGGTTACGTTACAATGCCATGCGCACTTTAGCTCAAGAATCTAGATTGCTCCCTCGTGGCGGCAGTACTGAATATGCTGCTCTTGCAACAAACTTATTTAACAAACGTTATCCTCACTTGTCCGATGAAAAGGCCCCAAAGTTTGATCCTAAAGTCTTTGACTACAAGTATCCTACAGAAACAACCGTAGGGCAATTATTTGTGGTCGCTTTTGATGGTATTGTTATCTTCTTACTTATAAAAGGCATTATGCTCTTATTTAAAGGAGATCGAGCACAGAGCGATGCAGACGGTGAAGAAGAAGATGACGATGTAGTGATGGAGGATGACGAGTTATAAAGAAACAGACTAAGTAAAATACTAGTGTTGGGGGCGTGTCGTACAATAACATGTAGGTATGGTACCTCCCCTACACAGAATTTTGCTTTTTTTTGTTCTCTACAAAGATTAAACAGCCCAGACAGTCGTTACAATTTTTAAGAAAAGTGCATACCTCATTACCAAAATTTAAGAGTTTCTGTTCCTTTCTCGTACGTACCGTTTCACTTTTTAGGAAATGCCAGGGTATATTGTCACGGTAGCTTCGCACACGTCCGTTACCAGATATACTACTAATCGTTAGACTAGTAGCAACAACACGCTAGGTTAAACCATTAAATTTTACATAATCTGCATTTTTTAAGGTTTAATGGTTATTTTACGCGACCTCTTGCCGCATCACACAAAATTAAACACTATCCAAAATGATAACCGTCAATCTTCAGACAAAGTGAGGACAAACTCCGTGAAGCTGCCTACCCCTTTATTCTTCTCATCTCCCGTAGAGAACCGAAAGTTAAAGATATAAGGAAGCATTGCATCAGGCATGTCTTTCCCATTCTCTCGCACACGTACCTCCCTTTTCGATCCATCGATTTCGATGGCCATCTCAGTGGCAAGTCCATGTTTGAACGCGTTGGTTAGGAGATTGAGGATCACGTTAGGAAAGAAAGGACGGATGAGCATCGCTTGAGGTACCGTCAAATTTTGTCTGTCTGGAAATGAGTAATTTCCTTATTTCAAATCGAACACTTAGACCAAAATGGTACTCATACCCTATTTTTTCGTTTGCTGATTCGATAAATAAAAACTATAAGTTACGGAAACCTAACAGTCGCTTTATAGCAAGTTCTAAGACCTGCCACATATGTGGTCACAAAGAAAAGGTAATGCCCTTATCGATAAGGGAGTGAGATTGTGTTTGTGGTCTTAGTCATGATAGAGATATCAATGCTTCTAAGGTGAGCAAAAAACAAGCTATAGCTGATGCGCTCGGACTGAGTGTTTGTATAAAGAGTTCCTCTACAGCAAAATCTGTCAGCGCAGATGCTGTGGCGAGAGGATAAGTCTGATTGGCTTATTAGATCGCAAGAAGCCGCCACTATAACGGGCTACCGTTTAGTGGTCGGAGCATGTCACAATGGTTTTACCTGCGTTTTTAGCTTTACATTTAGTGAAGCAAGTACCAAGCTTTATCGAGAATAGATTTGTCGAGTTCTGCTTTTTCCCTTGCATTGTTTCTCAGTCATTTTCGTTTTTAGGTTTTTCTAAGTATCTTTGCCTCATGAAAAGAACAAATTTGAGGTACTTCTTTATAGCTACTTTTCTTGTTATGATGCCTGCCGCGCGCGTTTATGCGAAGAAAAAGAGAAATAGAGAATACCTAGAAAGAAGTACCATTCAAAGTAAAAACCAAAGAAGTAGCTTTTTCTACAAAGCACCCATGGTCTTAGTTGTAGGGCTTCTTGTGATCTGCTTCGTCATCAAATCTTCGGCTACTCTTGACGATAAGGATAAAAGAAAAGAGCAAGACGTAATAGAGACGTTTTATATTGAAAAGGACGATGAGTGTACAATCTGTTTTGAAGAACTAGAAAGTGAAAAAGAAGTAGTAATGACATCTGATAATAAACGTGTCTACCATAAAAAGTGCATTCAGAGTTGGCTAAAAAAGAAAAAAATAGACCCCATCACAGGAGAAGTATTATCAGAAGATCAGCTAAAACCATGCAAAGTTGTTGTGAAACAGGACCCTGTCTAAATAAAAATAACTACCTTTGCCGCACAAATCATCATCTCCCTTTAATACACGAACGTGAATGATTCATTATGTAAGTCCGGTTTTATTCATTTGCTAGGCAAGCCCAACGCGGGTAAGTCTACACTATTTAACCACCTCATTAAGGTGCCGCTGGCTATCACTAGCCCAAAGGCACAAACTACACGCCAGACCCTGATAGGCATAGACCATGGGCGCAACTACCAAGCCATCTACGTCGACACACCAGGCCACATCACCCCTGCCTACCCACTACAAGAAGCGATGATGCGTGATGTCACCCGTTCACTTCCAGGCAGTGACCTTTGTAGCTGGGTTGTCGACATCAACGATGAGGTGGTGAACGACTTTTTTCCCCCTGCTTGGCAGAAAGCTACTTTTCCCTGCTTCCTTTTGATCAACAAGCGCGACCTTTTGCCCAAAGAGAAAGGCCTAGCGAAAAAGGAAGCGTGGGAAGCCGTCGTCCCCTCACAAGTAGAGGTACGCCTTATCTCTGCCCTTTGTAAAGCCGATGTCAAGGCCCTTTCTCAGAAGTTCAGGGAGTTACTACCGATACATCCGCCCTACTACGATGAAGAGACTCTCACCAACCGTCCTCGTGCCTTCGTCCTTGCTGAGATGGTCCGCAAGCAGCTCTTGCTCTACTGCCACCAAGAGATTCCTTACAGCGCCCAAGTAGAGATCACCCAGCTTACAGTCGAAGACAAGCTCATACGCGTAGCAGCCACTATCTACGTAGAGCGAGAAAGCCAAAAAAGCATTGTCATCAGCCAGCTCAAAGCTGTTGGCACAGCCGCAAGAGTAGAGATGGAAGACTTCCTCCAACAAAAAGTCTTCCTCCAACAACATGTCAAAGTAGCTCCCAAGTGGCGGCATCAGCCCACCCTCCTTGAAAAGTGGGGCTACACCTAAACTATATATACCCCTCTCCTTATATGTTTGCTGATACCCAACACATCGTCGCCATCGTAGGTCGCCCCAACGTGGGAAAATCGACCCTCTTCAACCG
The DNA here is from genome assembly GCA_039029575.1 of Bacteroidota bacterium. Taxonomy (GTDB): domain Bacteria; phylum Bacteroidota; class Bacteroidia; order Cytophagales; family Amoebophilaceae; genus JBCCFU01. Next base: position 9,405 of record JBCCFU010000028.1, read on the forward strand.
CATGATCGGTCGCTCCAAGGCGATCACCACCCCCGAGGCAGGGGGCACGCGCGATCGCAACTACGACCTCTCCGAATGGTGCTCCCACACCTTCACCTTGGTCGACACTGGGGGCTACCTTCCCGGTGAAGGGCCCAACTTTGAAAAAGCCATCCGCGAACAAATCAAAATAGCCATCCAAGAGTGTCACCTCATCCTCTTTGTCGTCGACTGCCAGACAGGCCTACTACCCGATGATCATACCATCGCCTCTTTACTTCGACAAAGTGGTAAGCCCGTCGTTGTAGCAGCCAACAAAGCAGACAACTACGAAAGAACCCTCAGCGCCCCTACTTTTCATGCACTAGGCCTTGGCGAGCCCTATGCCATCTCTGCTACCCATGGAAGTGGCACTGGTGACCTTATGGATGCCATCGTAGAGAAGCTACCTACGCTCACTGACCTACCAAAAAATGATGAAAACCCCCTTCCAAGACTCGCTTTCATCGGAAAGCCAAACGCCGGTAAATCAACACTTGTCAACGTTTTACTCAACCAAGAAAGAAGCATTGTCTCCAGTCGTGCCCATACCACCCGCGACACCTTGCATAGTCACTATAAACGTTACAATCAAGACCTCATCCTCATCGACACCGCGGGCATCTATCGAAAAAATAAAAAGAAAGAAGCCATCGAATTCTACAGCGTCATCCGTTCAGTTAAAGCCATCCAACAGTCCGACATATGCATCTTGCTCGTCTCCGCAGAAGAAGGGCTCACTAAACAAGACCTCGACATCTTGCGGATGGCCCATCGTCATAAAAAAGGCATCGTCATAGCCATCAACAAGTGGGATCTTATCGACAAAGACAAATATGATATCGCCCAGTATCGCAAAGACCTTGCCAAAGCGTTGGGCACCTTAGCCTACGTCCCTGTCCTTTTCATCTCTGGACTCAAAAAGCAACGCATCTACCAACTCATCGAAAAAGCCACTGAAGTATACCAAAACCGCAAACAGCATGTCCCTACTTCACAGCTTATGAAAGTCATAGAAGAAGCCACTACACGCACACCTCATCCCGTCATCAAAGGCAAGTTCATCAAAATAAAATATGTCACCCAGATGCCCTTCTCCTCCCCTACCTTCGCTCTTTTTGCCAACTTACCACAATATATCACCAAGACGTATAAACGCTACCTTATCAACCAAATACGTGAGAAATTCAACTTTGAAGGATGCCCCATCACACTCGTAGCAAAGAAGAAGTAAGGGTATTGTATATTATAGAAGCCCTTTTAGGAGATAGAAGGCGGTCTTTCAGCATAATCATGTTGGTACTATCAGGCTTTCTATTTATATAGTAAAGACCTGAAGGTACCGTCCAATTTTGTGGGATCTGTCGAAAACTTGATTTTATAGAGCTGTAAGAGTTAACTTTGGAGATTCAATTTAACCTCTGAACCCCGCTTACAATGAACCTATTTAAACACCGCCAATTCAA
>JBCCFU010000029.1:0-10698 GCA_039029575.1 Bacteroidota bacterium
ACTTTTGAGATTTCTGAAATCCCTCCGGTTTCAGATTGTATCATGGTAAGTAGCTGCTGTCTTTTTTGTTTGACGGGAGTTGACATAATCAAAATGTTGTTTGGATATTTTTCAAGTATCTCTTTCAACAATTTCTTTACTTGAGGCGGCGTATGTTTTCCATTACAGATTTTTGTAAACTTTTTTACTACGGCCTCCTTTAGTCCTTTATTGTACTTTGTAAAGAGCCAAATGATATTGGGTAGGACCGTTTTTGGGAATAAAAACCATTTGCTGAAGTTCTCGATGGCAGCTTTAAATATTCCACCTCTATCACCCGTCATGCTGCTTTTTTCAATGACATAGACGATCTTTTTGACACTTCTGCAACGTTGGACACAGCTTCTGATTACCATCATGTTAAAGATTGCCTGTGCTTCGCCAGCGGTATCTTTAAATCCTGGACAGTCTAAGTAACATACTTGATCTTTTTTACTTTCATAGAGTGAAGGCACTTTTGTCACAGAATCGGGGTCATCACCAACAGGGGCATAACCATTGATGTGAGAATTTTTTGTTGTAGAAATTACTTTATCTTCATCATCATCTTCCTCAATGGAAAAAGGATGACCGAGTAGTATGTTTATTGTAGTACTTTTCCCTGCGCCTGCGTTGCCTAAAAAGAATACCAAGTCTTTGTTTGCTATGGCAGAAAAGTCTATTTTTGGCATGTATATATCGACGGCAGGCCATAATTTATTCTCAAAAAGGGCCTGATCATCATGATCTTCTTTTTTCTCCTCACTTTCATCCTGTATATATTGGTTATGGTGTTGATGACGATTGGGTTTGTACATTGAGCTTTTAAAGAGTGCAGCGTGGAGTGGACCTAGGGTTGTGAGTAGGGAAAGAGCGCATATAGAAACAAAAGTGAAGTTATAATTTTTTTTCATGGTTAAAGTGGTTAAAAATTTAAAGCTATTTTAAAGCTATATAGAGAAGATACGAATCCAGAAAATCTCGTGCAAGAAAAACGCATCCCTTTTTCTGTACACACTTAACTCTTTTGGTAAATGAGTAAAAAGCTAAGCCTAAAAACAAGCTTTAGGGCTCACAAGGAGCGGGGGAGAGGGTACTGTTGAGAAAAATGTGCCTGTAAAAAATTACTAGTTACTAGTGACGAAATTCTAATTATTATCTTAAGAAGGATTGAAAGTCCTCTAAATGGTCTCAATCCCTCATCTTCCAGATGAGAGAGACTTCAGTCCTTCTTTTTTGCGTCTTAATTTATTTTGTACTGAATGGTTTCGTTTTTCTTACACCGCGCGTGTAGCGCGCAACTCTGTTTTGTCATTTCGAACAAGCGAAGCGAACGTTCCGTGAGCTGAGCGCCCGTGAGAAATTTCCAAGGAGTTGAAACACTTTGCCCTATCGTTGAATATTTATCGATAAGAAATGGGGTGTACATGACATAAGCCTAAAAATAGCATACTATTTAAAAAGATCTTTTCTAGTCCTGAGTATCCCTTTCCGGCGATCTCAAGGTATTTGAGGCACGGATTGAACCCTTTCGCTGGCGCTCAAGGGGAAATCCGCGCCAGGAATTTATTATATTACTGCGCTCGCCTTCGGCTCGCTTGTAATAATTTTACCCCTCAGTCTCACCCGTTTCTCCTTTAGGTAACTCAAAGTTATGGGTAACAGTATGATCTGAAGATAGTGGTTGTTGCAGTTTCTTTATTAATAGATAAGCTATAAAAACTCGAAAATTAGTCATTTTCAATGGCTTTGTTGGATGGTTAGTAGGAGAAATGTAAGGCACGTTTTTTTGCTGGTGCTACGAGGTACACATGAGGTAAGCCTGCCTGAAGGCATTGAGCAACGATATTGCTATGCCAAGGAGCCATGTCGGCATGTTGATAGAGTCTTGATTGACGTTATGATTTTCACAGACCTCAAAGGTTACTTCCAACTCGGAGGTTCTTACAGAGAAGTCGTCAGCGTCCTCAACATCAGGTAGTGCCGTTCCAATAATAAATTTGAGAATCTGTGCTCTTTTATAAATAGAAAATTCGATAAACTTCAGATTTCTGTTGTCACCACATTTTTTGCCATTGCTTGAGACTTTTAGGACGAAAAGAGAGGTAGTAGACCGATCAATACCTTGGTGGGTGCCTACGATGATGACATCATTATTGTCATTGAAGGCTACAGCATGGGCTCTATCCCGTTCTGATTCTCCTAGTTGATGAGAGAAGTGCCATTTATAGGAGCCATCTTTGCCGTTTTTAACGACTACCAAATCTGAAATTTTGGATGGTCCATAATAGCCTACGGATACAATATCATTTTTAAGGTCTTCATTGAGTGAAAAACCTGCACTTTGCTCTTCCATATACCAACCCCAGAGCTTTTCTTGTTCTTCTCCTACATCTTTTATGTCGATGTTGCGGCTGAAAGAGATACTGGCAATGAAGAGGTGTTCTGATACAAAAAAATCTTGATCGGTTAGGCTGCCTGTAAAGACGATGTTTTCTTGCGTTGTATAGATGGCATCGTAGATTTTTAAGTCACTGAGTTGTTGTGCTATATTGAAAAGCTCAAACCAGGCGTAGTTGATGGATTCGCTGTCTGCTGTCAAGGTGTTGATGAAGAGGTATTGTAAATCTCTACTGGTACCACCCGGGGTTATCATACCTATGGAGATACCGAAAGTGGCATTCCTAGTGGCCACGGCATCTAGGCGGACATCATACAAGAAAGGGGAACTTGCCAAAATTTGCTTACCCCACTGAAAAGTACCCTTTGCACTTGCACCTACGGTAAATCCGGAGTGGTCTTCATTTGAAATAAAAGGAATCGCCCTATTGTCCTCCACTGTCTCTCCTATCATCATATAGCTGTCGAAGCCTGGTAAATAGGTTAGGTCGTATAATTTTACCTCAGCGTCACCAAAATCGTATTCAAATTTGGTAGCAAGGGATGCCGCATCATTGGTGAGGTCGATGGTACCGAAGACGTGATAATCAGTGACGCTTTCGTTCCCGAAGAAGCCTATGCTATTCTCTCCGTTGAAGGCCATTCCTTGTAAGTTAATGTCAAAAGAGCCTTCGTTCACTACCTTCCTCTCGATAAGAGAGAGCTCAAGAGTGTTGTCAAACCGTAAGACGGTGATCTTGTCATCTATTTCACCACCTACTAAGATGGTCTGATTTTTGCCGATGAAGACATCGTATCCAACGCCGTTTGGAATGCTTGTAAACCAAGCGTTCCCTTGCACATGGTTGCCAGGCATGGAGGATAAGAGGCAGAGTGTAGCCGTAGAGATGGTACGCAACGTGCTTTTCCAAAGGGAGGTAGCCGAGGTAGGTGTCGTTGAGAAGGCACAAAAGGAAAAGAAGAGAAGATAAACTTTTGCTTTGCGTATGAGAGAGGGGAGGAGGTGGTCTTTTCTATTCATGGTGTAAAGAGGTATGGGAAAGCTTTTATATCAAGATCTTCATGGTGAGCACAGCACTTAAGAAGGAGATGGGAAGAAGGCGAGAAGCGCCACTACAGACGGGCAGGGAGCTTTGTACGTTTATGTCTGCGTGGCTGCGTGTGGGTGTGGACAACGCCGTGCTAAAGAGCGAGACATCTCGTGCAACGATAGAATAACCATCTATTACCGTTATACCCTGTTCTTCTTCCAAGGGAATGGTAGCGGATCCGCAGTTTGTGCCACTACTAGGGAGATGGATCACGAAGCTTTTCTTAGAGCTAGTGGGTCTGCGACTTTGCCATCCAGCGATGGTGATGTCGTCGTTATCATCGATGACGACACTGGTGACCTCTACCCATTGAGGCGTATCGTCTCCATAGACATATTCCCAATTTTTTTCACCTACTACGCTAAATTGATAGACAAAAGCGACTCGCCAATCATCTTCCAAATAATAATACCCTACTGCGATGGCATTGCCGTTACTATCTTTTTCAAGGCCGCGTGCGCCACTTTTTCCGTCTATATAGTACCCCCATTGGAATGAGTTGGTAAAATTTCTATGCTGTAGATCCATTTCAAGAATATAAAACGACTCATCATGGCCTTGTTTTTGTCCAGTGCCTGCGATGATGCTATGATTATGGTTTCGGCCCATATCTATGCGATAGCCTGTTGAGCTTTCAAAGCTAGTAGAAAAGACAATACATCCACCATCCATCTTGTCATCAGTAGCGCAAAGGAGCGTCTTATTTATAGAGTTTCCAATCGTACCAGTATAAAAAAACCTACCCGATGGAATGAACGAGACATCGTACAAGATCGAGTAAAACTCCTTGGGAGAAATACCTAGTGGCGAACCTACTATGAGTCGTCCCCAGTTTTTATTGCCTGTGTTCCCGAAGCGATAGGTTGCAGCGATGCTGACCAGCGTATCACCTCGTAATTCCTCTACCCTGCCTGTTATGACATAGCCGAGGGATCCGTTGTTGGTGATGACTGGGGCAATGCTGTACATCTCTTGGACAGGGATCGATGAGCATAGAGGATCTGTGCAGGCTTCTTCTGTAAGATAGTTGACCCAGCTATTTTTACGAAACTCACCATCTGCGTCGAGCTGTCCTATAAAAAACATGCTATCGCCTGCGATATGGCCTGTCACGCCAAAGACATGCATACCGGGATCGTAGACAAGGCTACGTAAGATCCCTTTTCTAAATACACCTTCGTCGTGGGGAGTTTCAAAGGTGATGTTTTTGGTAACCCTTCCTCTGTTGTCTAGTATCACTATGGTAGGTTCTTCGTCAAATGTTTCCCCTCCGATGGCGACATGGTCCCCCATGGTGGTGAGGTCACGAGCAACAAAATCGTTGATGGTGGTCAGCCAGTAGCCACTAGCACCCTCGACTACCGGTTCTTGGTGGATAGAAAAGGCTAAAAGGGTGGCCGTACCTAGCGTACGCAACGTACTTCCCCATGCAAGGACAGCTTGCGTTTGGTGACAAGCAAGGGGTAAGATAAGGCACAAAAAGGCAGTCGCTCGTTGACGTAAGGTAGCGATGTTTCTATTCATTTGATTCGTTCTTTAATGATATAATTGTAGGTTAATAGCCAGTGAGGTTGGCCGTCTCGAGTTGGATATCATGTACCATCTCTATGCTTTTATTTGGAGAAAAGTTTAATAACCTTCTCATCCCTTTTTCGTTTACATCTTGCACACCCGTCTTAACCACTTCTTTTGTTATTTCCACTTTCTCTACCCCACGGATGGCATCACAGCAGGCGTTGCGGCAATGGTTGTTACAGAACTCATTACAAAATCCTTGATGACATAATGTCTCCCAGCATGGACCTAATATCCCTGAGCATGCCAGCGCGAGACATATGATGATGACTACAACGGGGATACCGATCGCTAGAATGATTTCCATATTTTTTTCGAAAAAGTTTTCATCGTCGGAGTTGGTGGGCGCTTTTGTAGGTCTTGGCGTAGGAGGGCTGACGGGAATGTTAGGTGCTCCTTCACAGAGGTTTTGTTCGTTGAGGGGATCTGGAGCAAACGAAAAAGGAGCAGGTGTCACGATATGATCATTTATGAGAGACACTATGGGATGGATAGGCGTGAAAGTCAGTTGACCTGTGTAGTTGGTGATATTGATCGTCGTCGTCAAGCCACACGTGGTTTGCCCATCGAGAGGTATGTTGTAGAACCCAATGTCATGGTCACGGCCTTGCATTATACGGCAGCCTACGGAGATAAAATGCGAGTTTGCTCGCACTTTGCCATGATACCCCTTTCCAACGCCTCCACTTCCATAATATCTAGCATAGTCTCTCTTGCCGTTGGGAAATATTTTTACATGTATAGTGTCGGGACTGGTGCTGTCTTGTATATGAGCGTCTGCTGAAACATAGATGTTGTCATCTTCATCGATGTCGAGCCCTTCTTCTATGGGGCTCACCCCTTCGAGGATGATACTCCATATTTCATCGAACCAGTAAGTTAGCCTCTGAATAAGGAGTTTAAACTTACCGTCGATGTAGGTTCCTCCGACGAAATAGACATCGTCGCTCTTGTGGAGCTCTATGATGGCCATCCCATGCTCATTATAGATGCTACTTACCTCCCTTCCATTGACGAAAACTGTACCGTTGAGACGAAGCAGCCATATGTCAAAGCCTCCTTTGAGGCTGCTATGTCCACCGATAATCAGGTGTCCTTCGCGCGTATAGTGCGAACAGGTAGCATACGCATCAGGGTTGCCTGCCGGAGGTATGGTAGGGCTGTGCGTAGGAGATACCGAAGGTGTCTTGGTCGGATGTTTCGAAGGAGACCCTGAAGGCATATGACTAGGAGGATGAGTGGGAGAAGAGGTCGGGTTATTGTGAGGCGACGCAGTAGGGTGAGAAGTAGTCGGTAAGGTGGGAGCCATCGACGGCATCTGACTAGGAGGATGGATAGGAGAGGTCGTAGGCCCCTTGGTAGGGGACTTGGTCGGTGCCATCGTCACATTGCCATGGAGGACGAAGTCATATTGGGGCCCAAGCGTCGAATTGAGAACGAAGATGCGCATGTCGTTGTCTTGAGGGCCATTCTCTCTATGGCCTACCAAGGCGAGCAGGTCACGTTGCTTGTCGACGGATATACTTCTTAAGTGCAGATCCTTGTCTTCCAAGATAGCGACAGATCTTTCAATGTCAGAGATGTCATTGACATTCCCTTTAACAACCACAATAGTAGACGTATCGTTCAGTCTGTTGAAGGCAAGATAATGGTTTTCATCTGTTGTTTTTAAAAAAGGCCCCCTTTTGACATCAATGTCATCGAATAGTATACTGAGGTCGACGCTGGTGTCTGCATGGAAGCTGATGAGCCTGCCCTGATTTGCCCGTGTTTCATTTAAGCTACTGTTGAAGGTCGGCCCTGTCATGATGAAGCCGTCATTTGGGGTGACATCTACGCGTTTGGCACATTCGTACTGATCTGTGCCCGTGACGTTGTAACTAGACCCCTCTAAGCTTTCGACAGGTTGTGAGAATCTGCAGAAAGTGAGTCCTAAGGTAAGCAATGCTTTCAAAGGAGAGAAAGAGGCCGCCTCTATGGTAGTATGGTTTAGACTAAAGAGACTAAGAAAAAATAAAAAACGTAGAGAACGTGATCTTTTCATGGCATTTTTGATTTTAAGCTCGTGTAACGTACCATCATCAAGAAAAAACAGTACTTATTGCTCATATAAGTTAGGATATACTTCTCAGAGAAACAAATTTTGGGACATTTGGGACATTATCTAAACTTCTTGTTTATTCGTTCTCTTTCACGTGCTAAGTCGCGCTCTTTGAGGGTTATCCTTTTGTCGTGTATATTTTTACCTTGGGCAAGAGCCAGGCGTGCTTTGACAAGGCCTTTTTTGTTGAGGAAGATATGTTTGACTACGATGGTATATCTTTTCTCTTCTTTCGCTTTTTGTAGTTTTCTGAGCTCCCTTCGATGCAAGAGCAGCTTCTTGTCGCGCATAGGTTCGTGCGCATCTTCTCGGGCTTGTGGGTAAGGACTGACATGCATGCCCTTGAGGAAGAGTTCATTGTTTTTAAAGAAACAGTAACTCCCTTTGAGGTTCGCACTACCCCTGCGGATAGACTTCACCTCCGTGCCTTTGAGTACGATGCCTGCATCCATCTCGTCTAACAACGTATAAAGACGCCTCACCTCCTTGTTAGGTATCATAAAGTCGACGGGTTTCTTTTTTTTCTTGTTGGCCATATGGATAGATTAGATTATGAATGCCTAATGATGCCAATCTCATTCAACACCACACTGCAGGAGTGCGTTGAGCAAATTGGATTAGCTTGTGACAGTTTTTTGTGTGTTCTCATGGTTAATGTCTGTTTGGGCCTAGTTCGATGACTTCCATATGCCTGAGTTCTCCCTCGCTGACCTCAAAGCGTAAGAGGGTACGGACGGTATGAAAGCCAAAATAGCCACAAGCCCCCGGGTTGAGATACCAGATATCTTTATGTTTGACGACACGTAAGATATGGGTATGTCCACAGACGAGGACATCTGGCTTTTTATCCTGTAGGATGGAGCGCACACGTGGCGTAAAAAAAGGTGGTTTGCTAGCAATATGCGTGAGAAAGATAGATACCCCTTCACAGGTAAAGTGGAGATCTTCTGGACAGTATTGGCGCACTTCTTGCCCATCAATGTTGCCGTGTACCGCTTTTAGTGGCTTAAAGTCTTCCAAAGCTTTGATGATAGCGAGGTCACCTACATCCCCTGCATGCCATATCTCATCACATTCATCAAAATGATGAAACACCTTTTCGTCGAGGGATCCATGAGTGTCTGAGAGAAGTCCTATTTTCATGACTGTTTTTTTAGAGAACAAGGGCGATAAAATACCACCCAAAACTATAAAAAATATATCTGACCACCTACAAAAAGAGGCGTTAATGTATGATTTACACATTAAAAGTTCTAAAAAGTCATCCTAGCCATAGGCTCTTGATAAGCTCCTTTGATAGGCTGTATGCCCTGTTGTAGCTGATGGTAGGCCGTGATGCCAATCATGGCGGCATTATCTTGACAATGGTGTATAGGAGGGATAAAGAGTTCGCACCCTTTTTCCTGCGTCAGGGCGTACAACCGTTTTTTCAGTTCACTATTAGCAGCCACCCCCCCACCTACCACAAGCTGTTGACTCCCCGTCTCTTCGATGGCTTGGCCTACTTTTTCGATCAGCATCGTAACGATCGCATGCTGAACACTCGCACAGAGATCGTGAAGATGTTTTTCTACGAAGTTGGCATTTTTCTTTTCCTCTTTTCGCAAAAAGTAGAGCACCGCTGTTTTTATACCACTAAAAGAGAAGTTGAGCTTAGGCAACCGTGTGATTGGAAAAGAGAAGGTCTCTGCATCGCCTTCTTGCGCATGTCTGTCGATATGTGCTCCACCTGGGTACGGGAAGCCAAGGAGTTTGGCAATCTTATCAAAAGCCTCGCCCGCCGCATCATCCAACGTTTCTCCAAGCAGCGTCACCTTATCATAACGCTCTACCCATACCAGCTGAGTATGCCCCCCACTCACCACCAGTCCTAAGAATGGAAGCTTCGGATAAGGAGCCGTGATATAGTTTGCAAAGAGATGTGCTTTGATGTGATGTACAGGGATAAGTGGGAGTTCGAGGGCAAGAGCAAGCCCTTGGGCAAAACATGTGCCTACCAGCAGTGCTCCCATGAGACCTGGCCCTTGTGTGAAAGCGATATGGGTTAGCTGCGAACGAGAAAAAGAGCCCTCTTTAAGCACCTGATCTACCACCGGGACGATATGCGTCAAGTGTGCACGTGAAGCAAGCTCTGGTACAACCCCTCCATAGGACTGATGTACCCCCTGGCTCGCCACCCGTTCACTTAAGAGCCGATGATCCACAAAAAGAGCCGCCGCCGTCTCGTCACAAGATGATTCGATAGCTAAAATATGAGTAGACATGTCGCAAAGATAAACAATACGTAGCCAAAGACCACCCAATACAATTGCCATTCAAGCATATAAGCCCCTTGTGAGTCTTTCGATACTCACAAGAGGCCTTACATGTTAGTTAACTTAATAAACAAATTGATCTTTTTTCTGTGAAAGATATGATGGATTTAGTGTAAGCAAAGATGCGTTGTAAAAGCTCAATGAAATCAAAGGGGCCTTTATAGTTCTTCGTTATAATACTCATCCATCAACAATTTCATCAGTTCCTCAGGCTCACGATTGAAAGCCTTTGCAATAAAAATAAATGTACTGATGCGAGGCTCATTGATGCCTTGTTCTAACAAGTGAATCGTGTTTACATGCAGTCCGCTCAATTCGGAAAATTCCTTCTGTGTCAGTTTATTTACCTCATGCTCCTCTCGCAATTTCTTTACTAATTTGCCCAGTACTTTTTTGATACCTATATCCATGTTGATGATAATTTTAAGATTTTCTAAGATTATTGACTAAATTATCTAATTAAAACCGTTTCTTTAACACATTACATTGGGATTCTCAAATTATTTATAGGAAAAATCCATTTTTTTACCTTGGGTTTTAGTAAATACTGACGTTATATGTTGAGGGGATATAGGTGCTCTGAAGCCTGTTTTTAAACATTAATGTATTATACAGTCCTTTTACTATCAGATCTAAGTACTGGATTCTATTTACTCGCTCATAACGGCTATTGTATCATAACTATGTGGTTTTTTTATTGAGATTTTCGGTTTAAGACACCTAAGATAGTCGGTTTGTGGGCCATATTCCACGCAATATCAAGGTAGGGACTATCAGAAAAAGTGAACTACCTGTATGATTAAGAATGCGTATATGCTATCTGTCGCTATGGTCTGCTGATCAAAAGGCTCAAAAAAAATGAAGAAAAGCGCAGTACTCAACTTAGCTTGTCACGGATTTGTCCTCTTTATCAATCGAAAAGAAGAAAAGTGACTTCACAAAGATTAAAAAAATTTTGATGATAAAAAAAAAAAAAAACTAAATTTGTGTAAAATTAACACTATATGAAAAATACGTAGGGTATTATCACGAAGTTGATAAAAAAATGGGAATACAAGAACTTGAAAGCAATGATACAGTCAAGAGTATATCATTTAAGGGTTCCGGCGGTTTGTATATGGACTATTTCCCATTCATAATTGTAAAAAATAGCGGTTTACTGCATAATCTTACAGATCATGTATATACATATCTGTAA
>JBCCFU010000030.1:0-10686 GCA_039029575.1 Bacteroidota bacterium
AAGACCTTATAAATTTTTTTGATAAATATGTTATTCAAGATCCTTTCGACTATAGGAGAGCATCGCTGACATCTTTGCCGCAGTGCCCAGTAGGTCAAGGCTACCACTTGACCTTTGACACGAAGGAAGAGACCCTCTTCTTTACTAAAGGAGAAACCCTTTATATGTACAATATCAAGGAAAAGCTATTACGTTTTGTTATCTCTCAAAATATCTTTTTAAGGTATCCCATACGTGCTTTGGTCGCTCTACCAAGAGAAAAAGTATCCTTTATCACAGAAGGGGCAGGTCTTTTTAGAGGCAGCAATAAGGGCATAGAGAAGTATAAGATCGAGCAAGGTTCGATATGTGCCAACCACCTTTCAAGGCTACAAGATCATCTATTACTCTTTGCTGAAAAGCAATATATAGGCACCATCAAGTTGCTAACAGATAATTCAGGCAACCATGCGATGATATCTCAAAAATGGTCAACAAATTCGGGCAAGATACAATTTTTAGCCACAGGAAAAGAAGGAGACATCTTCTCTCTCCATGCAAATAATGTGATCAAACTATGGAATCTAGAGAAATTCAACACTACACAGAGACTTCCCCACCTTAAGGTACCGGACAAAGCGCGTATTCACTGTATGGCATCCCATCCTTTAGTCCCGATGATTGCGTTGGCAGGCAAAGGCTCCTTCATCTATTTTTGGGATCGTCGAGGCACTCAAACTAAGGAGGTCATTACAATCCCTAAGCACTTAATCAACTCTTCCCACGTTACCCAGCTCGACTTTTCTCCCAGTGGCCGACACCTCATCGCCACCGTCAATCACATACACCCACTAGGCTCTTTTGAGCGTAATATGATGATCTGGGATATGAAATATCTAAAAAAGCCACTTCGAAAGACCTCTCTCAACCTCTCTAGTTTCACGGTACATTCCGACGGAAAAATATGGTTCAGTGATAGAGAAGGCTTGAAAACCCTCGGTTGATGAGCCCACCTACACATCATCTTTCTCTTGGAGAAGCCTTGCTTATTTTGTAATTTGACACCTTTAAACTTTTGCCCCCCTTATCATGAAGAAATCGATCATCGTAGCGATGAGTAAAAACCGCGTCATAGGTATCAACAACCAGCTACCTTGGGACATGCCCGCCGACATGCGCTATTTTAAACGTATGACCATAGGCTGCCCCATCATCATGGGTAGAAAAACATTTGAGTCCATGGGAAAGAAGCCTTTGCCAGGTCGTAACAACATCATCCTGATGCGTACACCTCCAACTTCCTCTCCTCAGGGGTGCGATATAGCTTGTGAACTCAAAGAAGCCTTTGAAAAAGCGGCTAAGACAGGAGCCAAAGAGATTTTTGTGATCGGAGGCGGGCGGGTATACGAACAAGCCCTCCCCATGGTCGATACCCTCTATATCACCGAAATAGACGCGCATATACAAGGAGATACTTACTTCCCTGACTTCGACCGAAGCCAGTGGCAAGAGGTAAATCGAGAGAAACATACAGCAGACGCACAACACAACTACGACTATGCCTTCGTCACATACACACGAAAGAAAACATAGACCTATCAATATGTGTAGAAAACTTATATAAAATTGTATATTTTAGGTTTTTAGATCAGGAAAATGTAAATAAATAAATTTTTTGCTGTACGCTTACACAAATAATCGTCGCTTCCCTATGAACACTGATAATACCAAGGAAAGAGCTACCCCTTACGCCGCATGGGGTAGGAGAGATCAGCTCATCGTAGGGACCTTTCTGCAAAGCGTCTTTTGGTTTCTTGCATTATCCATCTACTCGTATGTCAGGGTGATGCCTGTTGAGTTTACCTTTCATAGCAAACTAAACGTTTGTGACAACGCCGAAAACTGGATGGGCAGCATAGGTTGCCACCTTGCCCACTACCTTGTCTACGAACTGGCAGGCATGGTCGCTTTTTTATTTCCTCTACTACCCTTTTGGTTGAGCATCTCGCTCTTCTTTCGCAAACGTAACTCAAACATTTTGAAAGGGATTGCGACGATCTCCTTTTTGATCTCATGGTCCGCCATGGCCCTCAGCTACTTTCATTATGCCCATAAAAATACAAGCAGTCAATGGTACCTTTATCCAGGGAAATATGGTATGGAGATGATGCATACCCTAGGTTCCTTGCTAGGAGGAGGCGTGGTCTTGCTGCTAGCTACCTCTTTAATAAGTGTGATTATTTTGCTCAATTTTAAATACCTAGCGGTTTGGAAATCCCTTCGAACACGTAAAAGAGGAAAAGATAAAAAGACAAGTCACCATGCAACAACGAAAAGTAAAAAAGAAGAAGATAGCAAAGTCTCCTCCCTTAAGACCAGCTCATCAAGTACAATAAGTACACCACTTTGGCATGAAAAAACGCTAGAAGACAAAAAGAATAACCACGAAGCAACAAACCATCCATCAGAAAACCTATCAAAATAACAGGTACATGACTTTACATGATTGCCTTTTTAGGTAAAAAGGCTCTTTTTTATTATTTTTGCAAAAACATGTAAACAACCAAACAAAGATTGTTCGCAATACAGTAAACTCAGCCATCAATATTTTGGAAACCAAGAAAGAAAAGAAAGAAGATAACAACAAAGAAAGTCAGCAATCAGTGGCTGCCCCCCCCTCCATCTTAGAGCGTCTAGTAGCCGCTATAGATAAAAAGCGCTCGTTATGGCTTACAGCAGTAGGTGTTGTGGTAGTGGGACTCCTAGCTTTTGGTATAGTCAACTATCGTCGTCAAAAACGGGAAACCGAAGCGAAAAAGCTGCTAGCTCCCATAGAAATCGCCTTACGTGCTGGCGAGTATGAAGTAGCCTTAGAAGGAGGTGGAGGAGAAATCGGTGTCTTGAAGTTTATCGAGGAATATAAAGGTACAAGTATAGTGAATATAGCACATGTCTATGCAGCCATTGCCTTTTATGAGCGAAAAAAGGGAGGTAATGCAGAAAAGCAACAACAAGATGAAAAAAAAGCCATTGCTCACTTACACTCTTTTAGGCTCAAAGGCTCTTATTTGCAACCCTTAATATGGTCTAAGATCGCCAGTATCTACAACGACGCTAAGATGTATGATAAAGCGCTTGTTTGTTATGAGAAAGCTGTTAATTATAAGTCTAACAAGTGGTTGGTACCCCTCTACCTCGATAAGATGGCCACTATTTACGAAACACAAGGGAAGTACCAAAAAGCGATAGACTGTTACAAGCGAATATATACAGAATATCCCGATTCCACAGAGGCCGAGGAAGCAAAGAAACATAAAGGTCGTTTACAGGCGATCCTGCGTCATAAGGCAAAATAATATTTTGCTCCTCACAGGGTAAATGTGATAAAAATATAAAAAGAAGAAGTGGCATGATAAATTATAAAAGTTATACATATTATTTTAAGCGTTACCTACAGGTAGGGTTCCCTATTTTGTTGACATCGCTGAGTCCTGTTTTAGTCGTATTGACAGACAACATGATGGTCGGTGTCTTAGGGGAAGAGTTCCGTGCAGCAGCCTCATATGCCAATGCTTTGATATCACCTGCATTTGTCCTACTCATCGGCCTCTCTAGTGTACTGATGCCTTTGGTGGCAGGGGCTCGGGTCGATGGTGATTATGCCAAGGCGACGCGTTCGCTAAAGTATGGACTGCTCGCCAGCGTCTTTTGCGGATTGGTATGTGTGCTCTTACTCACTTTCTTGGAGCGTTTTTTCGATCATTTGGGGCAAGAGGAACGTATGGTCACTTTATTGCGTGCAGGCTATTTCCAGATCATCAAAGTAACTGTGATCTTATCCTCTATTTCTCAACCATTAAAAAGATATTTAGATGGCTTAGGGATGAGCTTTATCAATACGGTGATCAGTTTTGTAAGTACGGGGATCAATATAGGTTTAAACTATCTGCTGATTAAGGGGCATTACGGTTTTCCTGAGTTGGGGATGAATGGCGCGGGTATTGCTTCCTTTATTTGTCGCTTGTTTGCGGTGTTTTGCTATTTGGGAATGATATGGCGACTAAAAAGAAGAGGATATATTACCTCTTTTGAATTTGGAAATATTCAGAAACGGCCGTTTACCAAAATGTTGCGCATAGGGTTGCCCGCTGGCTTTGAATTTGCCATTAAACTACTCTATCTCGCAATCATCCGTAGTCTCATTGGAAAGATAGGAATGGAAGCCCAGGCTGCTTCTTCTATTGTGTTCGTGATGATGCGCGTAGGTCTGTTGCTACCCGTGGCAATGGGAACAGCAGGATCTATCGTGCTAGCAGAAGAGTGGAGAAAAGGTCATAAGATACAGATATGGAAGGTGAGGAAGATGGCTTATATGTCAAACATCGGATTTATGGGCACAGTATCTTTGTTGTTGTACGTGACTTTCCCATGGCTACTGAATCACTGGTTTACACCTACAGAAGCAGTGAAAGTATTGATCTTACCTATGATAGGACCTCTGCTTACTTTTCTCTTTTTGGATGGGGTCACTTTTATAGGCGTAGGCTTATTGCGAGGCGTACGAGACACGTTTATACCTTTTCTGATGACTACGTTTTGCTATTTTTTCATCGGTTTGCCTGTCAGTGTTATTTTCTCTTTCGTGATGGAAAGGGGGCTACAAGGTATTTTGGAGGGCATGATTATAGGACTTATTTGTGCAGGAGTGGCTTTGTATTTTCGCTTCAGTTATAAGGTAAGAGCATTACTCGCCACATGACAAGCATTTGGTGTGGTAGTCTCAACCTCTATCTCTCCCCAAGCCTGCCACAGATCACCGCGTGAAAGTCTCCTTTCCGGAGCTCTTCTTTATCCTAGCCCTTCACTCAGACCTCTTCCATCGTTCCATGCGTGGAGAAGCTTCGAACATGCGCTACAAATTCACCACTTTTGTCAGTGATAGCATCTATGCCATCGTCAGCTATATTTCTTTGCCAGACATTATTTCCTTTAATGCTCTTAGCTCTCAAATTACAAAATAAATATACGGCCATAACGACAACAAAAAGAGCAGCTAGAGAGATGAAAACGTATCCCCATACGGGGAAACTCTCACTTTTATCTGATTTCTCTTTGGTTGTCCCTTGACTATTTCTGGTAGATCTTCCCCCCCATCTTAGCGGATTGCCCGTCGGCCTATTCGTAGGCATAGAAGTAGGTATTTCAGAAGGGAGCAAGGTAGGATTATAAGAAGGAGCAAGTGAAGGGTGCCCACTTGGGTATACACTTGGGACATAAGTTGGACTTAAGGTAGGCGACAGACTAGGGATTTTACAAGACATGTACTCTTGCAACGATATTTTCGTAGCGTTAAAAAAGGAAGGTACACTGATGGGCTGGGTAGGTTGGCTGTTAGGAAAACTTGAAAATATACCTATCAGTGTATAACCAATATTTTCTGATGTGTCAACCTCCAAATAACTACCACAATAGGGGATATTATTGAAAAGAAAGGAGAAGCTGAGCGCATTCTTGATATTGCTGCCATTTCCACGATCTGCACTCCCGAGCGCAAAGCCGCGATCACTGATCAGATAGATTTTATTGAGCTTTTCGTCACGGTCGAACTCACCAACGTGCACACTCTCAACAGATGCATTTTTTTTGCGACTTACTTGCATGACAACACCTTGGTGCAACACTGAGTTATCTTCTTTACGATAGCCCACAAGATAAGAGTTTGTGGCACTGACAGCTATATCTTCTATATACACACCATGACTGACCCTACTTGACATCTTTCTTCCATTGGGGGGGGTGATGCCTATCACATAGCTCGATTCTGACATAGAAGGGTGAGCATTTTGAAAAACATAGCTATAGTTGCCATCCGGGAAAATAGAAAACTTGCCAGCATAGTCGTTGTAAGGCGTTCCCAAGACAAGGTATTCTACTAACTCACCTGTAATCGTATTGAACTTCCAAAAACCGAAGTCTGTGTCACCATTTCCACTCATACCTACCCCTTGATATTTGGTTTGAGCTTGGATGACCAGTTGGTCTTTGTTAGGAACTCTTTTGATGCTAGCAGTATAGTCTTTGAAGTCCTCTTCAATATCTGTTGCCCAGCGGCGTTGGCCAGAAAAACTCGTTTGTGTGACACGCATTCGCATCTTTCCATGGATCAGAGAGAAAAAGTAGGTCACGCTGAAACTATTACCCTGCTCATCAACGATAAGGTCGGCCAGCATATCCGAATCTGCTGGACTCAAACGGATACTCCATGTGAAGTGTACAGGATCTTTACATGGAAATTTTACGATATTTGCAGATGTGTCCGTATATCCGAAAAAACAGCTACCATGCGCATCCATCCCAAGCTTATATTGTGGGTCAATGATGGTGCCTCCGACTTGCAACAAATGACAATCCTCTATGTGTGCTTTTTCGTCATAGTAGCAAAATAGTGGATTATGCTCCTTACCTTGGTAATTTTTTAGGTTAAAGAGCGTTGCAAAGTAAGTACCATTAGAAGCTACGTAGCTGCCCATGTTATCGTTGCCCATCTCATGACCATAGGAGCTTAAAGAACTAAAATCATCATGCACGCTCGCTTTGTGGCAAGAGGTCCATAAGATCATCCCAACACTTATTCTTTTTAGCATACCCCATGCCGCATTGACAGGTCTATTCGAGTTATCCAGGAATAATATGATACTTATACAGATCATTAAACGCCATTTTTTCATGATATCAATTAGATTAAGTGCTCAGTTTCTCTATCAATTTACAAATTTTAATTACGAATTCCTAATGACTACGCGAAATTACTAAAAAAGAAAGAAGAGCAGGGGACAAGGCTAGGGAGAAAGGTTGCACTTACCTTAAGCGCTAGCTTCTAAAAATCAACCTATGAAAAGAGAAAAAAGAAGCATTTACTCTTCTTTTTTTATTATTATTGCCCCCCCTCTACTTTAGTGCAGGTGAGAATGTCAGTCTATTCCTACTTTTCACCTTCCCTCTGATTTAGCGGTACCGTACGAGCGTTAGCCTTTGACTGATCTAAGGCCCTCACGCAAGACTGCAACTCTTCTCCGAGCATATAGTGATTGTCTGTGTAGTCGATGGGCACGTCTAGGAGATGTACTCCTCCTGCTTCTAAGCAGCGCGTAAGGGCAGGAGCAACACCTTCAATCGTATCGACACGTGCCCCAAAGGCACCGTGAGCTTCCGCATACTTGACAAAGTCGGGATTTCCAAACTCAAGGCCGAAATTAGGAAAATGCATACTCTCCTGTTTCCATTTGATCATCCCATAGCCATCATCACGCAAAAGCAAGATAACCAGATCAAGCTGTAAATCTAAGGCAGAAGCCAAAGCATTTGCATTCATAAGAAAGCCACCGTCCCCAGTAATGACGACCACTTTACGGCTAGGATAAATATACTTAGCGCCCATGCCAATGGCTACCCCTGCTCCCATGGTAGCCAAGGCGTTATCTATCAAGAACGTATGACACCCATGGGCACGGTAGTTACGTGCAAACCATATCTTATACATCCCATTGTCAAAAGCTAAGATACCATCTCGTGGCATCACTTTCTGTACCTCTCGTACAAGAAGAGGCGCTGAGATCGTCCGTTCCTCGCCTTGAGAGATAAGTTCGATGTGTTGATCAAACTTTTTTTTGATGAGGTCGTGGTAGGTGGATGCTCGATATGGTTTACGTTTCACTTGTTGGGCAAATTCTTCGATGGTATGGGCTATGTTTCCAATGACTTCCAGCTGTGGGAAATAGGTTTCATCGATTTGGGCAGGGTGTGGGTTGATGTGGATAACTTTGGCGCTTTTTCTCGACATGATAAACGGCGGTTTCTCTACGGTGTCGTGCCCTACATTGAGGATCAGGTCGGCATGCTCAATAGCGCGGTGCAAAAAGTCACCTTCTGAAAGGGCTGCTGTCCCAAGAAAGCGTGGGTGCCACTCATCTAGTACGCCTTTGCCCATCTGTGTATTGAAAAAAGGAAGGTCAACCTTTTTTAAAAAGGATGAAAGGGCTTCTGCAATCGCCACGTTGTGCGCTCCAGCTCCTACCATCAGCAGAGGACATTGCGCTTCTTCAATCATCTGGAGAGCCTTTTCTATCGCTTCTTTGCTTGCATATGGCTTGTGCAAAAGGGTTACGGGAATGGGTTGAGTGACCTTTGAAGTCTCTTTGGCTACATCTTCAGGCAACTCAAGGTGGGCGACACCTGGGGTCTCCTCTTGTGCTAGGTGAAACGCTTCTCTCACTAAAGCTGGGATTTTATGTACATCTAGGACGCTCTGAGCACTCTTGGTGAGGGGATGCATCATCTGTACCACGTCGACGACTTGAAACTTGCCTTGGTGGCTCGTTTTGATCGGCTTCTGCCCTGTGATGACGACCATTGGCATGCGCCCAAGCTGTGCATGTGCTACCGCTGTCATTAAGTTGGTGGCTCCCGGTCCTAAAGTGACCAGACATACACCGGGCTTGCCCGTCAGCCGACCATAGGTGGCCGCCATAAAGCCTGCTACCTGCTCATGACGTAAGACGACTAACTCAATACTTGAGGTACGTATCGACTCCATCAGATCGAGTGTCTCTTCTCCTGGAACAGTGAAGACGTGCTTCACTCCCTCGTTTTCAAGGGCACTTACAAAGAGATCTGAGGCTTTCATTTTAGCACGACTTTAAAAGATTACTATTCCTAATGCCTCTCTTCAAAGGGCAGCGTAGCGACACTCCAAGTTTTATTTGGAATTAGGAACGCGTTAGTTAGGAATAAAGTTACGCAATCTTTCTTAGCTACGCAGAGGCGATAGGAGGGGCTCCTCCTATCGCTTAGTATGCAGGGATAGCCCTTCTTCTCATTCTTTCTCGTTCTCTTTCCTCTATTTCCTTTGTTTCTTGCTCTTTTCGTTTTACTGCCAGGGTAACATCTTTCTCTACTCTCTCGTATGAGAGTTTTCTCTCTCCTGTTTTTTTGGGGTTATGCGAAACTTCTTGGATGAGGCTACTGAATACAGCTTGTAGGTCACGTCCGCTCAAGCCTTCTGTCTTTTCTGCTACGAGGTCTATGTTTTTGAATACTCTAGCTTCGACAGTAACGCCAAATTTGGGGTTTAGGTTTTTGCTGAGTAAGTTTCGGATCATGATCGCACGGGCCTCCTTGTTGGGGAGGGGGATGTTGATGACATCAGCACAACGGCTAACGAGCGCTTCGTCGACCATGTTTAGGTTGTTTGTGGCCAAGACGAACTTGACACGCTTGTGGCTACCTTTGTCAAAGTAGGTGAGGATAGCGGTAGTAATCTTGTTTTGTACATCGCTAGAACTTCCGTCGTTTCTTCTGGGACAGATGACATCAATTTCGTCCAGGAATATAAGGACTGGTGTGTTAAATTGTATAGCCGCTCTATTTGCATATTCCAGAAGTTCATAGATACCGTCGATGGCGTCTTGTGTACTTCTTCTACTGAAGGTGCTACCTTTGATGTTGATACGTAGGAAGCCTGCTCTCCATGCAAGGTAGTTGGCAAAGAGTGTTTTACCTGTACCGGGAGGGCCATATAGCAAGATATGTCTGAAAGTGTAGAGGAGTTCCTCTAACATTCTGTTTCCTTTGATGCTTTTGATATCTTCTGCGATTATTTTATCCATCTGTTCTTGTAGTTCGTCAGGATAGACAGGATCTTCAATGGGTTCTTCTTTTTTTCTCTTAAGGTGTATGCCTTTGGGAATATTGGTATCGCTGATGATATCTGGAGGAGGAGCCAAAAACTTCTTTACAAGTATTGGAAAGACGTATTTTACGAAGAAGAAGAAGAAGATGACGAAGGAGAAGCCTATATACATGCTGGGCCTCTTTAAGATGTTGGCAAACATCTCGCCGACCTTGCCTACAACCTCTTTTCTGGCGTTTTGCTCCTGTATTGCTAGCTCGGTTCTCTCTTTCTCTTTATCTAAGGTTTCTTGGAATTTTGCCTGGTTCGCTGCTCTAATTTTAAGGAGCTGCAAGCCCTGCTCGGTGGCCGCCTGTTGAGCCTTAGCTGCCGCAGCCGCATTCTCTTGACTTGTTCCTTGAGCTTGAAATTGTTGAAGTTGTATTTGTGCCAAACTCTCTTGATGTCTCCGCTCAGCTTCTCTGTCACCCTTCCCATCTTGTCGCAATCTTTCTAGTTCAGCTTGCTTTTCGAGCATTATTGTCTCGGCATTTGCCCTTTCTGTTGCTGTTTTATCTGCTTCGCTCTGTGCCTCAAGCTGTTGCTGGTTTACCTTTTGCTCCATCTTTTTTATCTGAGCTATTAACTTCTGTTTCCGAAGCTCTACTTCCAATTGTTCTTGAGACATACCAAAGAAGGGATCATCGTTACCAGCATTAACGCCTATGTTAGATGCGAAAAAGAAGGAAAGTAACGAAGCGGTCAGTTTTTTAGATTTTATTTTTAGCATGTCATTTATCTACATCAATTTTTTGCTAAGCTAAATATTTTAGAATATATAGACAAGCTTTCTATACTATCCTATGGATTATTCTTTTTAATAATTAAAAAAAACTTCAAAATAGTCAATAAATATATTTTTAAGTGATTGGTATGGTTGTTAGATGTCATCTAGTATGGGGCGAATAGCGGACGTGTCGCAAAGTTTTCACTGTAGACGTTCCTCTTCAGTTTTAGGTGTATCTCTCCCCTAGAAAATC
>JBCCFU010000031.1:0-10626 GCA_039029575.1 Bacteroidota bacterium
AGGCTGGCTTGGGGAACGGTGGGAGTTAACAGGGTGAAGATGATTATCAAGGATTTCATGATTGCACGATTTTTAAGGATAGAAGTATTTTCCTTTCTTAATATATGAATTTCTGAATTATTTTTTCGTATATCATGGTTATTTTTTGCTATTTTTTGGAAAGTTATATCTTTAAAAAGCACTCATTAAACCCTCTACGAACACTTCAGGAAAATCCGCACCAAGCTTATAGTTATTCCCTAAACTACGCCATAATTCCTGCAAAATAACTACCTTTGTAAACAGAAGACTGCCATCCTTAAAAATCCTGAACATGAAGGATAGACCGATGATGCCCAATGGAGTATCAAACTTCCATAAACTCATCACGTATCGAAACGAAGATAACGTACCCTACTTATTTGTAGATAAAACCTTGTTTATTTGAGAATTTCTCAATGCAGGAGATGAGATTACCCTGATCACCCGCCCCAGACGCTTTGGGAAGACATTGACACCATCCATGTTAGAGCACTTTCTCGCTTCCGAAGTTAATGGCCAGTCGACCAAAGGACTCTTTGATGCACTCAACATAAGTCAGTACCCTAAAACCATGAAAAAACAAGGGCAATCTCCTGTGATTTTTTTCACACTTAAAGAAGTCAAAGGCAAGAATTTTAAAGAGTTTTTTGAAAGAATGAAGAGTATCCTTACAGAAACATTTAAAGGGCATCGTTATCTATTAAATACCAACTTATCAGAAGAAGATAGCCTTAAATTTAAAAAAATACTCAATGAAACAGCCTCTCAAACCGATTATGAAAAAAGCCTAAAATTCCTTAGTGAACTTCTTTATCACCACACAGGCAAAAAAGCATACATTCTTTTGGACGAGTATGACACCCCTATAAACGATGCGCATGTAAATGAATGTTATGAACCTTGCCGAGCATTTTTGGCTTCTATGTTTGGCAAAACCTTTAAAGGAAATAATTTTTTAGAAAAAGGCATCATCACAGGTATCCTAAAAGTAGCCCAAGCTGCTCTTTTCTCTGATCTTAATAATCTAAAAATATACACTACCCTTTCTCACAAATATGCGAATTCCTTTGGCTTTACAGGAGATGAAACCAATGACCTGCTCGATCGTGCAGGCCTCCCACAAAAAGCACATGAACTAAAAGAGATGTACAATGGCT
Organism: Bacteroidota bacterium; assembly: GCA_039029575.1. Classification (GTDB taxonomy): domain Bacteria; phylum Bacteroidota; class Bacteroidia; order Cytophagales; family Amoebophilaceae; genus JBCCFU01. The sequence goes on from JBCCFU010000031.1 coordinate 1,179, forward strand.
ACCAGATAGGAGACTATACCTTATACAACCCTTTTTCCATGGTATCCTTTATTAGCGAAGTATTGGATGATCCAAAAGGAAATATGCAAGAAGCTTTAAAACCGTACTGGATCAACACAGGAGGCACGCATTTGATTACGCACTTGATTGAAAATAATTTGTCTGATTTAAGGGAAGACCTCAATGCTTTGCTTCAAGATCAACCCATCACTACCCCTATCAACGAGGATGTCATATTTAACATCAACCTCAAGCATAATGTGGTGGACTTCTGGAGTGTCTTGCTACTGGCAGGTTACTTAAAAGTCGTTGAGAAGATATTCATCAAACCAGGAAGGTATCGATATAAGCTTCTCTTCCCCAATGATGAAATCAAGTTTACCATGGAAGATCAGCTCCTCTCAGTGGCCGCTGGTGGACAACACAAACAAAAGGAATACGAGGAAGGGGTACAGGCAATGGTTCGGGGAGATTTAGCAACTTTTTTTATCTTTTTGAAAAATTTTCTACAAACCGTACCCAGCTTTCGAGATACCAAGGGAGCCTATAGAGAACAGTTTTTTCATGGACTGGTGCTAGGAATGACTATTGCTGTGACTGACACGCATACGACCACGTCAAGTAGAACCACGGTTTTAGGTGAGTATGACATTGCTTTAGAACCCAAAGACCGCCATGGCAAGGGATGGATTATAGAACTAAAAGTGACCAAAAAACTAGAAGAACTGAAAGCTGAAGCTGAAAAAGGGCGTGCGCAGGCGATGAAAAAGAAGTATGCTACCGATATGAAAGCAAGAGGTGTGAAAGAAATAGGCTATGTCGGCATCGCTTTTTGTAGTAATGAACTGGCTATGGCATTCGATCAAGATACTTATCTAAGTACGGAAAAACTCTCCTTTGAATAAGGATTAAGGTAGCGCTTAATTTTGTGTGTCTCTTTTTAGTAACTAGTAATTTTTTTACAGACATATTTTTTTGAACAGTGCCACAATTGGCCCCTAGATACCTCCGAAGCCTATGACTTATGCAAGAGGGGACTCTGAGGGGAGAGGGATTTTTTGTATGAATGTAGAGAAAAGTCTCTGTATTTACACTTTAGTGGTGGAGCTGGAGGGATTCGAACCCTCGTCCGAAGAAGCACATAGCCTAGCTTTCTACATGTTTAGTCACCTTTTTCCCAGTGGTTCCAAGCAGGTAACAAGCTTTATGAGCCACTGTTCGCGCGCTTATTACCTCGAGGCATCGCGCGGTCTACGCCGAGGGTGTGCTGTATTTCTGATGCCTTCACTTTGCCTACAGCACTAAGCTAAGCAAGACATGGGCGTATCTAACGTGGTTAGAATGCCCTTACGACAGAAAGAGATGAAGTCAAAGTATTCATAGGAATAGATTTTGATTCAATCATGTTTCCGACAGTTGATTTTTTGCCATTTAGACATAATCGATAAGTTTGTTGGGAACGGTAATACCTACCAAACACCGTACATGCTTACTACGTTCTGACACTTTCGTCAAGTCCAGTCAGCCCCGTAACAATGGCTGCAAAGATAAGAATTTTATGATAAAAGGTCAAGGGTTGGCCTTTTATATTTGATCAAATGAGGGGGTATCCATCGCCACCCATAGGAAAGAAAGATCGCTTTGGGGGAGAGTTTATTCTGATTCGCTAAAAAATATTCAACTTTGTATTGATAGTTTGACCAATCGAGGCTAAGTTCCCCTTCTAAAACGTCCTTAAGATATTTAGTGTGAGATAGATCGCCGATTATTTCTTCAAAATAAATTATATATATATATTTGTCTATAGCTGGTGCATGCGGACAGCGTGTTTGTGTAAATAGAGCCTCTATAGCTATATCTGTCAGTGCAGGTGCTATAACAAAAAGATGAGTTTGAGTGACTCATTAGGTTGCAAGAAGCCCCCATCCAAAATTAGGTATCCTTTTTGGTGGTGGTATGTCACTAACTGCATAATTTTATGGTTTTACGTATTTTTTGTTGTGTTCATTTTTTTTATTGCCTCGGGATGGCTTGTTTGGTAGGGCTTCCTTGGCAAGGTAGTCATGGGACGGATGATCCAAGAGTGTCAATGCCCGAATCTGCTAAAGCGCTAAAGAGGAAGATAAAGAAGAAACTTGAGAAAGAGAAAAAGAAAAAAGTAGCAAAAGAGCCTGCAGATCCTCAAAATGTGGAAAGTAATAGTCTGCCAAAAAGAAAGCGCAGCAAGAAGAAGTATAAGCTTCCAGTTGGTAGAAATGCTAGAAAAGAGAAGAGGAAAGTAAAAATTGTTAATAAAAAAGTTGTTTATGTAGAAGATGGAGAAGATCCTGTTCCTAAGTCTAAGAGGAACATAACCTCTTTTCAGGAGATGAGAAAAAAGAAAGAAAAGAAGAGGCGCATGAGTAATAGAGAATTAATGAATATGAAAAAAAAAATACAGAAACTTTTAATAGATTCCTTGATTTGCGAGCTAAAGAGATGAGAGAAAGGAGACTAGAGGAGAAATTAAAAGCGTTGGAGAAGCAGGTGAGAAAGAAAGAGAATGGTACGTTTCAGTCAGATGGTAAGGCGTTTTTTCTTACTTCTTTTGTGATCATAGTGTTCACTGTCTTATTTTTTTCTCTAGTTTTATTGCTGAAAAGAGTGCTGCACAAAGCTGAACCGAATGATGTTGTTCAAGGAAAACGATATCCTATCAAGGGCAAGACTAAGCACAAGGAAGGAGATAAGAGCGTTGTTCCTAAGGAAGCTATATAGAAGGAGGGTTTTATAAGTAGCCGTCGTATTATTAGTTTTATTTGGTTAGTTGGTTCTATGAGTCAGTTGCTCTATCTCTATGTTAAGATCTCTTTCTTTATAGTTATTTCTTTCTTCTTTTCGTTTTTCTTGATGTTTTTTACAGCAATAGTAAGTACATGCCAAGACCAGGCTTCCAGCGAGAAGAGCACCTAGGATGGCGCTTATGGATTTGAACCAGTCGGCGATTTGTATTCCTGGGTCTAGGCTAGGGTCGCGCACATTGATGTTGAAGCGGAGGTAGTTTTGGTTACCTTCTTTATTGATGGCAATGAGTTCTATGTCATAGCTGTCTACGTCGTCTTCTGAGGGGGTGCCAGAGAAGACGTTATAGCTACTATCGAAGGAGAGCCACGAGGGTAGGGGCTTTTTTTTGTATTGAAAGGCTTTGAGCTTATCTATGGGGCTTTCACTCTCGAAGAATTCTTCGGGGCTGACTTGATAGGAGAATTTGTCGCCTACTTCGATGTTGATAGGAGGGATGCTCTTGATGACCTGAGGTCTGGTAAAGTACCTCAACACGTAGGTGGGTGCTTGGGAGGGGGAGGAGGTAGGAGTGGGGAAAATGGGTTTTGAGGAGCAGATTTCTCGGTTTGCTAGGTCTAATGCATACATTTGCCAAGTGACCGTTGTGGCTGTATTGCTGACCAATGTGTTGTTTAGCGTGATATTTGCCCAAGAGAAAGCGTGGGTGATGTCGGTAATCTTGGGTTTGGGTATCATGGGGGTGCCACAGCCGGTTGTGGCATTGGTCATCCAATGGACGAAGAGGATATCTTCAGCCATGCCATAGCTAAAGGTGCTTCCAAAGAAGGCGGCCCTGCCTTGTTCGTTGACGGCTACGCCACATCCTTTGTCTTCATTGGGTCCTCCAAACGTAAATCCTTCTACAAATGTTTCATTAGCCATCTTGTAGGCAAACATGTCTCCTCCGTTGTCACTTTCCATAGCGCCCGTAAGGAAGGCATGGCCATGGGGTCCCCAAGCGGCATCATAGGCAACTTGTATGCCTTTTCCTCCGATGGCATAGGCGACGTATGAGTTGGTTGTTTGATGTATTTTTGCCCATAGCACATCGGTTATACCGGTGCTTACTCCTTGTATGTAGCCGGTTGCGAAGAGTTCACCCATTTCGTTTGTTAAGAAGGCGTTCACTTCTCCATGACCTGTGCTGATCAACACTTTTTGAGAGGTGGTAGCTCCTTCTGTATTGATCTCTACGGACAGGATATCTTTGGCATAGCCACGCACTGCATCGGTGTCAGCCAGCAGGTGATAGCCATTTGGTAATATAAGTATCATCTTGAGGTAGTCATTGCCTCCGCTGTCGATGTGTCTCTCCCATGCTTGCGTATGGTTGGCGTAGAAGCCGGCCAGCAAGATATCGAAGTTGGCCCCATTCCAGATGTATCCTCCTGACAAGTAGCGGCCATCATCACGTACGGCAAGGGTCTTACCACCGCTGGTTGCGTCGCTTCCTACCATTTTTGTAGAGGCCCAAGTGTGTGTATGAGCATTATATATGGTTACAAACATGCGGTTATGGAGAGTCCAGCCATCCGTTTCGCCTGCCATAGCATAAAGTTTTGTCCCTAGTTGTTGCACTGCGTAGGGGTAGGTATTGCCATCGTTGCCAAAGACCATGTGCCAGCCGAGGGCACCTGAATCGTGGTACTTGTTTAGTATTGCTTTGGAGGAGAGTCCTAGACCATCACTTCTGCTATGACCTACGCCGATATATCCTTCTTCTGTTGAAGTGATATCTGTCCCCTTATCGTTGTTTCGACCTCCGAACGCTTGTATCTGCGAATCATAATAAGTACTCCCTTGGGTGAAGAAGAGGGTACAAGTTGTCAGCCATATCGTGATTTTTGCCAAAGTACTACACTTAGCTCCAGACGAGGACGCATACACAACATCGTAAGAAGGAACGGTGAAAAAATAGAAAATAAAGGCAAGACGTAGTAATGATCTTTTCATGGTAACTAGGAAAAAGCACAGTTTGATAGACAACTAAGTTATCAAAAGATAACGAGATATGCTAAATAATAAATCGTAATTGCCAAGTAAGCTTTATTTTGCCAATGCTCCCAAGATGTCCATAGATACTTTTTCTCTCATCTCTTTGGCTTTTTCTTCAACTTCTTCCATAGCCATATTGACAGAAGCGATGATCAGGTCTTGTAGCATCTCTTTGTCTTCTTCGTTCATGAGTTGGTCATCGATGGTTATGTCAAGGATTCTGTTAGTTCCGCTGACTGTGGTTTTGACAAGTCCTGCCCCTGCTTCTTTGGTTACTTGTAGAGTTTTGACTTCGTTATCTACGTTTTGCATCTTGTCTTGGAGTGAGTTGACAGCATCGTTTAAGTTGTTAAAAGACATGGTAAAAGGGGTTTTGTTGGGTTAAGTATTATTTTTGATCGTCTTGGCGACGGTATCAAAGGTACAAACTATTTGTTTTCCCGTGCGCATATCTTTGAGTGTACAATGGCCAGGGGTTTCTTCTGTTCCGATGATGGCTACGAAAGGAATATTTTTTTTGTTTGCGTAGGAGAGCATCTTTTTCAGTTTGGCTTTTTCCAGATAGATAGTAGCGCGTATAGCTTGCTTTCGCACGGAGGCGAGGCCTTGGATAGCTTGCGCTTCTTGTGCTTTTGTTATCGGTGCAAAAAGAAGATGCGAAGTCGGTAAAAGGTTTTCAGGAAAACGTTGCTTAGCCAGCAGCACTTCATAGAGGCGCTCCAGTCCAAAAGAGAGCCCAAGGCAAGGCAACGACTCTTTTCCAAAGATAGCGCCTATGAGTTCATCATACCGCCCACCTGCTGCTACGCTGCCAATGTCAGCAGAAGCCGCAACCTTGACTTCAAAGATTGTGCCGGTATAGTAGGCCATCCCGCGGGCAAGGGTGGGAGTGAGGTTTATTTTGTCGATGGGGTGACCGCTTTGGTGCATATATTCGAACACTTCTCGGAGGTCTTCAACGGCTTTTTTTCCTACTTCTTTCTCCCCTAGATGTTTTTCGAGTGTTGCTAACGCACTGTTCCCCGCATCTTCGGATCCCTCCAACACCTCCCTGAGGATTTTCACCTTCTCTGAAGAAAGGCCTTGGTCTTGCAACATCGCTTCGACCTTTGCCCATCCTATCTTATCCAGCTTATCCAGCACAGTGCAGAGCAGCAACTCTTGAGCAGGTATCGAAAGCTTCTGTGCAAGAGCTTTGAAGATGAGGCGGTGGTTAAGCTCTATCACATAGTCATCGAGGCCCAGCGTCTCAAATACCTCTTGGATCATCGCTAACATCTCACTTTCATAAAAGAGGGAACCCCCTCCCACCACATCTGCATCACACTGATAAAACTCTCGAAACCGCCCCTTCTGAGGACGATCTGCTCGCCATACAGGCTGTATTTGCGAACGCTTAAACGGCCACGTGATCTGATGACGATGTTGGGCTACATAGCGTGCCAACGGCACGGTCAAATCATATCGCAACCCTTTTTCAGCAATAGACTTGCGTAAGGTGCTATGGTCCATCCCATCCAACCTATCCACTCCCTTGAGAAAATCGCCCGAGTTCAACACCCTGAAAATAAGCTGCTCCCCCTCCTCCCCATACTTGTCCGTCAGCGTCGTCACCTTCTCCATCGCTGGGGTCTCCATAGGCCAAAAGCCATATTTTATAAACACCTGCCTTATGACATCACACATATAGGTACGGCGCGCCATGACCTCAGGGCCAAAGTCACGCATGCCAGCTGGTAGGGAAGGAAGAAGACTCATATCAACGAATGGTTTGTACCACAAAGGTAGGGATAATTACCAATTACTGTTTATTAATTGCGAGTGAAGTTAACTTTCATTCTTTGCCAGCTGCTTACAGCCACTTCAAAAAAGGGCACCCTTGGGAATGAATAACTTGCAATTGGCAGTCAAGCACTGTACCTTCGCCTAAGCAACATGACACACACTGTATGGAAAAACTAAACCTCCCTGCCTTCGATATAAAGGTCACCACCTCCCAAGGAAAAGGTTATGTCTTTGACCCTTTACGTAAAAAAAGAGTGCGCCTAACCCCTGAAGAGTGGGTAAGACAACACTTCATAAACTACCTCATTCATCACCTAGGTTATCCCCCAAGCCTTATGAAGCTAGAAGCAAGCGCCTACTTACAGCACAACATCAGCCAACGAAGGGTTGATATGCTCATCTTCGATAACCAGCAAGGCAAACCTCTTATGTTGGTAGAGTGCAAGGCTACCCATCAGCCTATCCACGCTCCCGCCCTCAGACAGATATCCCATTATAATACCCTCTTCAAAGCTCCCTTCCTCACCCTTACCAACGGCATACAACACCTCTGCTACCATATCCATCACGACAGCCAAAGCTATACCCGCTTGCCTTATATCCCTCCTTTTGATACCCTCAACTCCTGACACATCATGCGCTATAAAGAGACCCGAAATATCAACGACCTGATCTCCACCGCCTTGGGACGCTTTTCCAAAGCACCTAGCAACAACCATAACCTCATCATGCAGGCATGGTACCAAACGCTCCCTAAGACAAAAGAGCAACTCCAACATACGTTCGTCAAAGGCAAGGTACTCTATGTCAAAGTCAAACCGACAGCGTCTGTGCTACGACACCAGCTACGCGTCTCAAAGACCAACACGCTACAACAACTAAAGGCTACCCTGCGAAGCTTACAAAGCAACCCCGACATCGTCGAAGAGATCTTTTATATCTGAAAAAATACACTAAATAGTCTAAAAGGTGTGTTTTTGCCCCCATCCCTTCAAGATGCCCCTCTGCCTCAAACAAAATAAAAGAAATAAAAAATCAGCATCATGTTACTACAGAAAAGACTCACCTTACTGTGCCTGCCCTTCACTATCCTCATCGGCCCACCACTCGCTGCCAGCGGCGATGACACCCTCGATCGACATATCGACGACATGGCCAAAGCATGGGAAGATATAGAAAATGGTGCCAAAACCCTTGACTATATCAACTTCAGGTATAAACTAAAAATAGCCAAACAAAAAGCTAGTCTTGAAATAGTACATTCAGATATCACAACTATAAAAAAGTATGTAGAATTTTTTAAAAAAGGAAAAAAAGAAAAAATCAAAAATATTAGTAAATTAGAACAAGAAAAGATTGACAAAATCGAAGATATTAAAAAAATCAAAGAATATTGTCACAGCCAGCTGATTGAGTATGAACGCCATGTACGAGGCAACAGCTTCGATGAAAGTCGATTTGATAATAAAGTGTATCAACCTTTTATTAGCGAGTATGGAAAAAATGTAGCTTCCCTTCGAGAAGGATTTCAAAAAGTGCTTAAAAAGTATGGAAAAGAGGCAACAGATAAAGAAACATTGGAAGAAAAAGACAAAATAGCAAATATTAAGAATACCTATCCAAAGCTTACAGACAAATAAATCCTTGCCAAACTTAAAGAAGAAAAAATCAGAAAAATAGAAAAACGTAAAGAAGAATTTTCAGAATTAGCAACAAGATATAAGGCATCAGGAGATTCTAACTTCTTAGAAGACTACCATAAAAAAATGAAAAAGACTGTTAAGCAGCTAAAAGATACATTTAAGCAACATAAAGAGAAGTCTATGAATGCATCCAGTGGGATCTATCCTTGCATAGCTTCCCTGGTAGAACATGCTACTAAGGAACATACCGTTCAAGAACTCTTAGCACATTTGTATGGCAGTGAATACCTCTCACGTCTGGAAGAAGTAGCCACCTTGATCAACAAAGAGAGCCTATCTCTCGATGCCAAAGACTCAGAAAAGCTAGACAGTAAAAATATGCCTTTGTCGGAAATATTACTTTTATATGCTGTAAAGGCAAAAGTTGGTCTTCCATGGGAGTGGACAGATAGCGATCTCAACAAAGTCAAAACCCTGCTAACCCAAAACCTCCAAGCTTTTGTAAAAACGAATAAAAAAATAGGCGATATATGCCAAGACCAAATAGAAGAAACCAAGCTTATGGCCATCATCCACCCCCTCTCCGGCGAGCAGTCTGTCAAAGACTTTATACATAAGCTCTACGACTCCCATACCCAGAAGGCCCCTTACAGTAAATTGGTCATCGGCCTCACCGTGGGCCTCATAGGCTCCTTAGCAGTAGCTGCTATATTCTTCATATACAAAAAAAAAGAAGCCAAAAATTACGAAAAAGAAACAGAAGATATCGAAAATATCGAATAAATTGTACAAATAGTATATCTTTGCACCTGTTTCCTTTAAGACCTAATCTGGTTAAAGTGAAGTCAGGATAAATAAATACCAATCTTATGCAACAACTGCGAAAAAAAATCAACTTACTATACCTTTCCTTCACCATATTCTCAAGCTTACCACTGGCTGCCAGCGGCGATGACACCCTCGATCGACATATTGACGACATGTTTCAAGCATTCGGTGAAAGTATCAAAAAGGAGGCTAAAATCCTTGATCATATAACTTTAAAGACTAAATTAAAAAAAGAAGCAGCAAAAGCTACTATACAAGCAAAATACAGGAAGTTTACAACTACAGATAAATATATAGAGTATTTACAAAAAAGATACACCCTATTAAACGAAGAAGAAAAAAAATTAGATGCGGAAAAAATCTTGGAAGAAACT
>JBCCFU010000032.1:0-10538 GCA_039029575.1 Bacteroidota bacterium
CAACTTTTCAGTAGTATCTTCTATGGCATAGAGGGTGTAAGTAGACATCTTATATACTTTACTATCCATGTAATTGCTATAATCACTGATAATTTCGTCGAGTTTTTCATCTGTAAATATATCATTTTTAATGTACTTAGAAACTTCTTCAAGGAAAACTTTACTAGCATTTTTGTTGCAATTAGCGTAAGGACGTATGTATGCGTATTTTACTAGTTCCTCTAAGATAGAATATATGCTTTTTCCCTTGTGAATGATCTCTTTCGCTTTTTCTTGAAATAGTGTGCGGTATCTTTCTACGATCGTTTTTCGATCTTCTTCTTTGTTATTTATATGGTCGATAATTCTTTGATAAATCGTGTGCAATGTATCAAAGTCTTTCAGATTAGCTTGCATAAATAGCTGTTTGAAGTATGCTATCTCTTCTATTGTCATTTCATCTGGATGTCTTCTACTTAAAACACCTTGGGCAATACTCAAGGATTTTTGACTGGCTTCTTGCAGGTTGACGGGTATTTTTTTCCCGTTGGTCTTTTTGCTTTTAAAAAAAGAATGAAGGTTAGAGTGACCTCCTATAGCGATAATGCCGACGAAGGCAACGATTGCTGTTACTACGACTTTATTTCTGATTTTTTTTGAAAGCGATATTGACCTTTTGGGCGGTAGGCCGTCGCTTCCTTGTATAGACATCTGTGTAGAGGAGGTAGAGAGAACTATAGACAAAGAAGAGAGAAGCGCAAAATATTTATTTTTCATAGTCATTCCATTTTTTACGGCAAAGGTACACAGTGTATCTAAAATCTTCAAAGTTTATCCAGAGATCACTGCTTCATGAACAAAGATAGCTTTGTTGGCTTGAGGGTTGGCATCTTGACCGTTCGGCATGATTTCGTAGTAAATAAAAATGCGGTTGTCGCCTAGACATGCCATATATAGGTCGGATATGGTTTTTTGGTAGCCTCTTTTTCTGTGTTTTACCAACTGGTCAAGTTCTTTTTCTCGTTGTTTGATTTGTTTTAGAGTGTCTTTTTCTTTTAGGTCAATATAAAAAAATGACCCTGTGAGTGTATGAAAAAGGGCTTTGTTGGCTGTGATGTGAAAGCAAGGACTGTTCCCTTTAACAAAAAAAGGAAAGTCAACGATTGTATCACTGTCAGAGAGATTTATCTCTACAGGCTTTTGGTTTTCAAGTAGGATAGAGGGAGAAGTCAGGTCTAAGGTAAGGAGATAGATCCTTATTTTTTTCGGATACTGAGTATTTTTGTCTACTGTCAATAGTTTGATCTGCTTTCTGGACTTATTATTTGGGACTAGATAGAGAGCATGAATGGTTGAGACTTTTATTGATCCTAGAGGAAAAAATTCGTTTTCTTTGCTTTCGGAGAGCTCGTCCTCTTTGGATTCGTATGCGTCTTTCGATGGTTTTTTGTTTTTAGAGGGTAGCTCTATCATAAAGAAATGATAGTTTGAGTTTGCATTATAATCAGGGCCATTTGAGCATTGGCCACAACACCAGAGGAGATGGTCTTGCCCGTTCCAATGAAACGCAAGGCATTGAAAGTCATTGAGTAAGTTTTTCATCGATGTGCCTAGCTTAGCTAAAGGCTCAAATGTCATCTCTTGGTATGCGTTGTTCTTTATGATCAACATGTTGATACGATCGTTGTTTTCTTTACGGACAAGGTCTAAGCCTTTATTAGCGGAGGAATTTTGTTGTTCGAGGAGACGATGTGCCACCGTTTCAGATATTATTTTCCCACTGTCTTTAAGCTGATAAAATTGTTCTTTTTTAAAGAGGTATAAGATGTCATTCTTTTCGTCATGACAGGTGTAAAAAGAGCCTTTCGTTTCTAGCCATGGACAACTTTTCATGATAGGTGTATCATAAAAGAGATTGATTTTCTTTCCATCTGTAGAGATTTTACAGGGGTAAAGGGCACACTTTTGGTCTTTAGAAGTGCTCATATAGAGGTAGCATTTTCCTTTTTGGATGAAAGAGTATTGAAACTTGCATTGAGGAAATTCTTGCTGCAAGAGCTGTTTGCTCTGTAGGTGCAGGCATTTGATAGTGTTATTATCGCTAAAATTATACGCATTTCCTTGCGCATCGATATAGAGGTTTTTTTTCTTTGATATCAACTCGAAAGAACATTTTCCTAAGAAGAAAGATCGTTTAACTGGTTGTAGCCAGCTAAGATAGGCCTTTTTTACGAGGTTTATCACAAACGTTTCTTTTTCGGTAGTGGCGTGGGATGGAAGAAAGTCATCAAGTTCGCTCACTAAGTCTTTAAAGAGAGAATCGTCCTGAGCAGCACCTATCTCCTCCGTAATAGCCTCATTGTCAAACTCATTTTCTTTACAAAAAGAGGCAAATTTCCCTTGACCTTGTTGGTTGAAGTAATTATCAATACTACTATTTTCCGTTAGTACCTTACTTATATACTGGTCTATGTGTTGGATGAGCGAGGAAGTCGTGGAAGAAGTGGCAATAGGTTCTTGCGCGCTTTGTAGAGAGTTAGCAAGTAGGCTGAAGAGGATAATAGGCAGATAGCGGCGAGGCAAGGAAGTCATGGTCGTCAGATGCAGGGTTTGAGTGCATAAGACAAATATAAAGCATATATCCATAATAACATGGTGCTTTGTTATCCTTTGTCAGGCAGTTAACAAGTCAGGTCCAAGGCAGTACGCAGCTCATCGACGACTGGGTATTTTTCTACGAGGTGTTCCATTTGGTTTTTGGGAGAGGCGTTCTTGAGGCTTTCTTCTGGTGATGAGATGACCTTTGTGATGATTCGTAGCGAAGGGTTTTGCAGGCTGTTTTGCATAAAGGCGAGGAGATCGTGGGCATGTATGTGCAAAGTGTTTCGTTGTAGTGCATTGGCTATCTGCAGGACGATGGTGTTCTCTTCCAAGTGGAGAGGAGACTTTAAGGTAGCATAGGCAGACATGGCACCTTTTGCTTTGAGCTTATCCATGTAGGTGTTCCATGCTTTTTTGACTTCCTCCAACGTCAGGGAGGTAACTCCTTCCTGCTTTTCTTGGTTAGACAGCGGAGGCGTGGCAGCTTCTTTAGGAGGTGGTGGAGACGCTTCTATTGATTGAGAGGGAGAGGTATTTTCGGTATTGGAGATGCTTGCTTGCGGTTCTTGGGTTGTTGGAGTGGTGGCTTTATAAGGTGCTTTCTCCTGCTTTTCTTGGGTAGTCAGTGGAGGGCGGGCAGCTTCCCTAGGAGGAGTCGGAGACGCTTCTCTTGGTTGAGAAGGAGAGGTGTTTTCGGTATTGGGGATCCTTTCTTTCGGTTCTTGGGATTTTGGAGTGGCCGTCTTATAAGATGTTCCCTCTGCCCGTGAGGAGGGAGCAGCGTCGAGTCGAGCAAGCTTGATCAGTGTAAGCTCCACGTGAAGGCGTTTATCTTGTCGCTCCTTATAATATAGTTCACACTGTTCCAATACCTTGAGTAAATCACAAAGAAAACCTGCCTCTACCCGCTCGGTCTGAGCCTTATATTGTCCCACCATACCAGCCCCCATTTGTAATATGTCCGTGGCCGTCTGAGCCACCAGCAGATGGCGAACATGTTTGGTAAGTCCTTGCAGGAAGTGATGACTCTCAAAGCCGAGGCGTAGGATCTCGTTGTATGTTTGCAACGCTTTGCCAATGTTGGCTTCAATAAAATGATCTGTCAGCTTGAAGTAATACGTATAGTCGAGGATATGGAGATGACTTAGTACCCCTTCCTTGGTCATCTTCTTGCCTCCTCCAAAAGCGACGATTTTATCGAATGCATGCAATGCTTCGCGAAAGGAGCCTTCTGAATATTCGCTGATTAGGTGGAGGGCATCTTTTTCGGCTTCGATTCCTTCTTCTTTGGCGATATGTTCGAGTTGGAAGAATATCTCTTGCGGTGGGATAGGCAGGAAATCAAACACCTGACAGCGAGAAAGGATCGTTGGGATGATCTTATGCTTCTCCGTCGTTGCCAAGATAAAGACCACATGCGCAGGAGGCTCTTCCAATGTCTTGAGCAATGCATTAAAAGCTGCATTTGACAACATGTGTACTTCATCGATGATAAAGACCTTTTTCCCTGATGCTGGATGGAAACGCACCTGCTCTAGTAGTTGACGCGCATCTTCTACCGAATTGTGTGAAGCTGCATCCAGTTCATAGATATTGAATGATGTCTTCTGCTGAAACTGCTGACAACTTATACATTGGTTACAAGGTTCTCCCAACGCATTGAGTGACTGGCAATTGATTGCTTTTGCGAAGATACGTCCACACGATGTCTTGCCCGTACCTCGTGGCCCACAGAAGAGAACGACCTGTGGTACGGTCTTTTCTTTAAGCTGGTTACACAAGGTCACAGTCACGTGTGACTGACCCTTCACTTCTTTAAAGAGGCTTGGGCGATACTTTCTGGCGGAGACGATAAAGCGGTTCATGCGACAAATTTAGTGCCTTTTTGTGACAAATGCTACGACTACTTGTGTACAAAAAAATAACCTTAGGAAAGACAAATTAGGAATTCGGTTATTAGAAAACTATCTTTGCCTTCCTAACGGGTTCTTAGCTCAGCTGGTTCAGAGCACCTGCCTTACAAGCAGGGGGTCACAGGTTCGAATCCTGTAGGACCCACTTTCAACAAAACAAACAGATTTCGCTATCATGGCAAGTACAAGAATACAAAGAAAGGCAAAGAGAAACAGGCTCAAGGCACGTTTCCGAAAGACAAAACTGCAGCACTTACTCCAAAGGCCAGTTTTGAAGAAAGAAAAGAAAGAGAAGGCTGATAAGTAAGTGTTATTTCATTTTTAGCTACAAGATTTTATACGCAAATTTATATTCCTCTAAATTTATTTACTAATAGATTCCAAAAATATCCTTTTTTAATATTTTTTGTCAATTTTTTATATATAGTAGTGTTGATTTTATGGAAGATGAAAATTTTTTTGTTACCTTTGATATGTGCTCAAGAAAATATGAACCATATTATCCCTTACTTAACTTTTATGATAGCTAGAACAGTCACTACAAAAACAATTAATGTAAAAAAGCGCATACTCGTAATCGAGGATGAGATCTTTTGGGCAGAGCTGCTGAAGATAGAATTGCATAGTGTAGAGCCGAACATAGAGATTGTACATGCAAGAAATGGGAGAGATGCGGTCAAATTGGTTCAAAGAAGTCAGAATATTAGTGAAGGATTTGAAGAAGGTCGTGAAGAAGAGTTGCTCGAAGGAATTGACCCTGATCCAGAAGGATTTGAAGAAGATATTACGACAACGGCAGGTTCAAAACTTCCTCCCAAAAACGCAAAATACGATGCCATCATCACAGATATTCAGATGCCACTCATGGACGGATGTACAGCTGTTAGAATTATTAGAGATCTTTTGTACACAGGCCCTATCATTGTCTGGTCTTCTTATCGCGACTCCGAAGAAGATCTCCAAAGAGCCTTAGACATTCCAGTGAGTGGGTTCTGTGTCAAAGAAGGAAGTTTGCAAAATCTTTTGATGAACCTTAGAAACTTAAGAGTGATTGAGTAAAACTTCGTTTTTTGGGCTATCTGTTGTATCTTTGCCTATCATTACAATCATCTAATAACCCACTGCAATGAAGCAACTCATTAAGTTTCTCAAACAAGTCTTTGCCTCTATTATTGGTACAACAATCTTTACTTGTTTTTTTCTATTTTTGTCTTATACCACAATCTCACATTTTGTGAAAGAAAAGTTTATGCCAAAGACAGCGGTTTTAAAAGAAAATACTCTGTTGAGGATCAAGTTAGAGGGGTGCATTGTGGAACATGCTATGGAGCTCCCGACAACGTATAAGCGCATCTCCCTCACTGAGATGAAGGGGATTTTAGAAGAAGCAGCCTATAATAATTATATCAAAGGGATTTATATCGACCTTAGAGGTGTTTATGGTGGCATGGATAAGATTGAAAGCTTACGGCGAATTTTTGCGAAGTTTAAACAAGAGAGTGGTAAACCTGTGATCATATGTTCGGCCAGGTACTCGGATGTTACTCTTGCCTTTGCGAGTATAGCAGATGAGCGCATCATACGCCCTGCAGGTACTGTTTACCTAACGGGATTTTCCTTTAAGTCTCTCTACTACAGAGAGTTGTTCGACTTTTTTGATGTAGAACCCCTGCTTTATCAATCGGGCGAGCACAAAATGAACTCCCATCCGTACTGGAGCAAAAAGATGGATGAATACGATAAAAATGAGTGGATGAACATCGAGAAAGTCTTGCACAGAAACTGCTTGAATAAAATAGCTTCCATGTCGGGAAAAAGCACCGACATGCTTGAGGAAATAATAAACACTACGCCTCTGCTAACCCCTGAGCAGGCCCTAGCCCAAGGACTTGTTACTTACATAGGGTACGAAAGCGATGTAGATGCTATCATGAGTAAGTACTTCAAGATACCAGCAGTTAACCAAGGCAAAGCTTCTGATAAGAAAAAAAGCACAGAAACAAAATTCGAGCGAATAGACTATGATCAGTTTAAAAACTACCTAGTCCGGAAATATAAAAAAATCGTCCATACCAAAGAGGGCAGTGCCGTTGCCATACTCCCTTTGCAGGGAGGAATAGAGCAAAAAGAGAGAGGTACCCATTCAATCAATCCCAAGTGGAGCCTTCCCTTACTAAAGGAATATGGCGAAAATAAAGACGTGAAAGCCATCATCATCATCTTGAGCTCACCAGGAGGGGATGTTCTTCCTACGGACGAGATCGCCCATGAAATTAAGAAGATCACCAAAACAAAACCTGTCATATGCCTGGTTCGTGGCTACGCTTTCTCTGGCGGACAATACATTGCCGCCGCTTGCACCAAGACCATTGCAAGTTCTAAACTTAGCCTCTTTGGCTCTATCGGGGTGTGGTCACTATTTATGAACCTAAAAAAGGCTCTAGAAAACCATGCCCATATCCACGTCGATGGAATCAAAACACATAAGTTCTCAGATATTTACGCAGATCCCTATCACCCCCATAGCGAAGAAGAGAAAAAGATCATCCAAGCTTCCACCGACTATGTTTATGAAATCTTTATAAAGCATATTAAAGATTCAAGAGGTATGACAGACGAAGAATTGAAGAAGGTAATTGGTGGTATGCTTTTCACCGCAGAAGAGGCGCTGAGACTCAAACTCATCGATGAAATCATTCCTGAAGATGTCAATGATCAGCTCTCGTATGTCATCAATATAGCTCTTAAAGAAGCAGGAATCGATCCAGACGAAGTAGATGAAGTCAGACGAATATACCCAAAGACAACCTTTAACCTAAGACGTTTCCTTGTCTACTTTGTCAACGGCTATCCAATATACACCATGAAAAAAATAAAAGAAATGAAAGAGAAACATGGCAAGACGATGGCCCGTGCCAAGATCGCTCCTTGTGATGATGAAGAGGCGCTTGCTTAATCTTTCTACTGATACCATCCAAACCACTCCTCTATGGCCAAAAAAAACGAAGGCAAGATCACCCAAATCATAGGACCTGTCGTCGATGTTCACTTTGACACAGCTGATGGGCACCACGTGCCTGCCCTTAAGAACGCCCTGATCATCCCCTTAGCAGGGGGAGAAAAAGTCACCTTAGAGTGTCAGCAACACTTAGGTGAAGAGACCATCCGAAGCATTGCAATGGATGCAACCGAAGGCCTCTCTCGTGGCATGACGGTCATAGATCAGGGAACACCTATTCAGGTCCCTGTAGGTGATTGCATACGAGGTCGACTCCTCAATGTCACAGGCGATCCTATCGACGGCCTTCCTGTCCCTAAAGCGACGACCTACCTGCCCATCCATCGTCCAGCACCAGCCTTTAAAGACCTTGCGACCAACACAGAAATGCTCTCTACAGGCATTAAAGTCATCGACCTGTTGGCCCCCTTCGTCAAAGGTGGAAAAATAGGCCTTTTCGGAGGTGCAGGCGTTGGCAAAACCGTCCTGATCATGGAGCTTATCAACAACATCGCCAAAGCACGTGACGGACTCTCTGTCTTCGCAGGTGTAGGTGAACGCACACGTGAAGGAAATGACCTTCTCCGCGAGATGATCTCCTCCGATGTGATACAATATGGAGAAGACTTTAAAAAAGCCCTTGAAAAAGGTGAGTGGGATCTAAGCAAAATAGATCAAAAAGCCTTAAAAGACTCGAAAGTGTCACTCGTCTTTGGACAAATGAACGAATCACCTGGTGCGCGCGCACGTGTAGCTCTTACGGGACTGACCATCGCTGAGCAACTACGCGACGGAGATCAACCAGGTCAAGGACGTGATATCCTCTTCTTTATTGACAACATCTTCCGCTTCACCCAAGCAGGAGCTGAAATATCTGCCCTCCTGGGTCATATGCCTTCTGCCGTTGGCTACCAACCCACCCTTGCTACCGAAATGGGAGCTATGCAGGAGCGCATCACCTCCGTCAAACATGGTTCTATCACCTCCATACAAGCTGTATATGTCCCTGCCGACGACCTGACCGACCCTGCGCCAGCTACTACCTTTACACACCTAGACACCACCACAGTGCTCGCAAGAAGGATCGTCGCCCTGGGTATTTATCCAGCGGTCGACCCACTTGACTCCTCTTCACGTATCTTACAACCCGACATCGTTGGCGAAGAACACTACCGTACGGCCCAAAGGGTAAAAGGTGTACTACAACGCTATAAAGAACTCCAAGACATCATCGCCATCCTAGGTATGGACGAACTCTCTCAAGAAGATCAACAGACTGTTTACCGTGCACGAAAGGTAGAACGCTTCTGCTCCCAACCTTTCCATGTCGCCGAACAGTTTACAGGCATCCCCGGTATGTTTGTCCCCATCGAAGAGACCATCAAAGGCTTTAACAAAATCCTCGACGGCGAACTCGACCACCTTCCAGAAGCAGCTTTCAACCTCGTGGGTACCATCGATCAAGCCATCGAAAAAGGTAGAAAGATGAATGCCTAAGCTCCTTTCTACAAGCTACTTGCTACCGTTTAATAATCTTATTCAGCTCCTCAAGGGCCTTATCTATTATAATATCTCTTTGCACAACCTTGCTCCTAAAGTATGTGTTTTTACCCTTTTAATTTTTTTCTTTCGGAAAAATAGTGTACCTTTGTGCCATCAGTTATAAAAATTATGCGCTCTATTAAACCTATATGCTATTTTCTTTTTATGCTCTTCTTCAACGGAGCAATTTTCAATGACCTGGTATACGCAGAAACTCAATATGGTGTAGAGGAATATTATAATAAAAAAAACGAAAAAAAACGGATATCGAGAAAAAAAATGCTGTTTATTACGGTAGCTATTGTCTCCTTCAGCTCTCTTGGTGGTTATTTTGTGGTCAAAAATAAATTTAAAGACAAAAAAGGGGGAAAATCCAACTCTCAGTCTTCAAGTTCAGATAGTGACATCACTGATAGTATCTTAACTGATGATGATGGTGACCAAGAGTCTGCTCTTATTCACACGGATATTCCTATCAAAAAAAATAGAATTACTACTAGTGTTAAGGACCATTTAGAAACTCAGCGAGAATCTAGGAAAGAGATAATAGAAAAATACAATATAACCACCCCTAAACCTAAGAAAGGTCGCTGGTGGACAAAATTAACTCTTACAGAGATAAGACAAATGACTCTTCCTAAATTCTACTTTAAGGAAGTAAAAGAGGGGTCGGGGATCGTTAGAAGGAGAGAAGCTAGTGAAGTAATAGAAAGAGAGGATCGCTTAGCTGAAGCGCTTAATAGTTTAAAACTAGACGTTTCAAAATACAATAAGGAATATCTGGAATGTTTTATGCGTTATTTTTCGAATGGTCTTCGTCAAGACTATTATGGTACGCTTGGTATAGTCTCAAAGAAAGGAGATGAGGTTAGAAAGCTATTTAGTAAATACTTTTTTGAAAAATTTAAGGAAGCTAGGAAAAAAACAAACAATACAGGAAAAATAAATAAAAAAGAATGGCCAGAAATATGGACCGCTTTTTTTGGAGGCTTTGTTCAGATGATGGACGATCTAAAAGGGAATGATAAAAGCAAAGAGCTTTATGGGCACATAAGGCAGTATATTGAAAACTTTTACATAACCCTTTCCCACAAAATAAAAGGCATACCAGATAAAAACGCCGTTTATATTAACAAACTAAGAGATCGTTATAAAAGTGTAGATATAACCTTGTTAGACTATTATAAAACGTATGAGAATGAAGTAAAAGATGCCCGAGAATATCGTGTTAAAGTGTATAAAACAGATTGGGACCAGGCTCCAGTTCACTTGATGGATGAGGAGACAGGAGATGAAGATTCAGATAGTGACGACTGTGAACCAGAAACGTGTATGATCGATGATGCAGATCCTGCAGATCCGGTTAATCGAGAATACAAGAGATTAGCTACCAAAAGACATAAAAAGAACGTTGCTATACATGAGTTAGATCTAAAAAAAGTCTTTGTTATGTATACAGCACACCCTCGCTTTTATGGATTTTCCTGGAGCGAAGAAGAGCACAC
>JBCCFU010000033.1:0-10168 GCA_039029575.1 Bacteroidota bacterium
ACAAACACGCTGTCCGCATGCATCAGCTGAAACAAAGATAAAAAACATTTTTTTATTTTCAAAGAAAATAATGGGCTATCCATCTCCCACTAAACATCTAAGCATGTTTTAGAAGGAGAATTCCGCCCAAATCCGTTAAAAATTTTAAAAAAAGTAGCCTTGCTCTATTGATGGTCTCTGGATGCTGTCTTTCAGTGACTTCTTCCGAGACAAACTCCTACATGGATAATACCACAACCATTGATAGAAGCTCAACAAGTCGATCTCCCTTTAAAAAAAGAATCATCATCACAATAGGGGTGGGCTTCTCTCTGGGAATCGTCTGGTTCCTCACGCGTAATGCCTATGAAAAAGAACTCACGGATACCAAAGACGAACTCAATCGCTTAAAGGGAATAAAAAGAACACAGACAGAGGAGTCATCATCAAAGACCGATCTAGAGCTGCAGAAAAAAACAGCAGAACTATTCCTTAAAATCAATGATCTTACGAAAGAAAAACAAGTATTAGAAGGTCAAATTCAACAACAAGCTTCTGAAGCGAACAGTAAAACGAAAGGAAAAATCGAAAAAATTAATAAGCAAATCAAACAAAAGAGAGACGAACTAACGGCCCAACTACAGGTGCAAGATATTCGTATAAAAGAGCTTGAGGCAAAAAACAAAAAACAGATACGAGACTCTCAAGCCCTAAAAACAAAAGCTGCCAACGCACAAAAAGAAATTAAGCAATTGCAACGTCAGCTTCAAAAAGTTGAGAAGGAAAAAAATGAAAGTAAGGATAGCGGAAAAAAATTCGCTGCTGCAAAAGAGGTAGAAATTAAGCAACTGCAACGTCAGCTTCAACAAGCTCAGAAGGAAAAAAATGAAAGCAAGGATAGCAGAAAAAAATTCGCTGCTGCAAAAGAGGTAGAAATTAAGGAATTAAAACGTCAGCTTCAACAAGCTCAGAAGGAAAAAAATGAAAGTAAGGATAGCGGAAAAAAATTCGCGAAAAAAAAAGAGAAAGAAATTAAACAATTAAAACGTCAGCTTCAACAAGCTGAACAGAAAAGAGACAAATCCAAAGATGAGATAGAAATAAAGCTTCTTAAAGATCAATATAACAAGCTAAAAAATCAACTAAATGACGTTACCGTAGGCAAAGGTATTGAAAGTGATTTTATAAAAGAAGAAGATTTCAATACTAAAAAAGTAGCTCCATTCATAGCCCAAACATTCAAAAATCTTTTTGATGATTTATATGAAGAGTTAGAAGAAAAGTATGAAAAACTGGATGAGGCAGCAAGCTCATCAGAAGAATCAGAGGGGGAAGATGATGACGTAGAAAAAGTTAATACAAAGACAAAATTTGAATCATTAATCGATAGGGTGGTTTATGAGTTTTTATTTGACCTATTGATGTTATGCCGTGCTTCTATGGTAGAAAGAAAATCAAAATTTTGTCAAGTCATTGCCAAACAAATGAATATAAAAGATAATAAAGCAAAAAAAGCAGAAGAGATAGTGGAAACTATGTTTCATCCACAGCTGCAGCAACAGTGGCAAGATTATTTGAAAAACAAAATGGAAAATATATTTGGCATAGAAATTGATGAAAAAGATAAATTTATTGATGATATTTTCAACTGCATTTGCAATAATTATAAAAAAAAAGAAATATAAAAAATGGGATTTTCTGAAAAAGGGATTTGACCGTAAAATAAAAGGATATATATGGAAAGCTTGTGAAATTTGTTGGATTATGATTTTAATGAAACCAGAATTGACCTTCTTCCCTTCTTCATTTGACCATTTTAAGAATAAAAAAATTCCTTATAGCCGTTATGAGAAGCATGATTTATGGACAGGATCAAAAACAAAAAATAAAGCAAGAATTCTGTTCTTTGCACTACCTTCTTTCGTACAGAAACATATTTTGAACTCGGAGCAACAATTGCATGTCATAAAAGGCAGGTTTTTTTCTCATAATGACGAAGAAAGGATGAAATATATTATGAGCGATCCAGATAAATTGCTGAAGAGCGTGAAAAAAACATAAGTTAGAAAGCCAACCTGATCGGTTGGTTCCAAGAAATAGATGAGATATACCTTATTTTTTTGGCTTTTGTTCAACCATTTTTTGAGAGGCCATAACGGAGACCGCTTCTTTCGCGATGGTGATCTGAGATCCTTTGCGGTCTGTGGTTAAAATGATTCTTTCTTCGATAAAATCAGCAATGGTACCATGGATGCCGCCAATAGTTACTACCTTGCTTCCCTTTTTGAGAGATTTCATAAAGTCATCCTTGGTCGCCTCCTCTTGTTGTTTAGGGCGGATGAAGAAAAAGTAAAAGATAGCAAAAGCTACGATAAAGAAGAGGATCTGGGTGCCTGTTTCACCGAGTGTTTTTTTGATAAACTCAAACATAAAAAGAAGGAGTAGGGTTAAAATGGGTCTTTGATAAGCTGTCCTGCCAGGACTCGAACCTGGAACCTCCTGTACCAAAAACAGTTGCGCTACCAATTGCGCCACAGGACAATGCATGTTAAAGGCAGACAAATTTACTACTATCAGGCAGCATCGCAAAATAAATAGGCATTGATACGACGAACACACTATTCTTTTTGCGTATAAGCGGAGAAAATGCATTATCTTTGCCCTATGCCAAAAACAAAAAAGATATTAGACAGGATACAAGCCATCGGGGCTACAAAGAAAATCACCCAAGCGATGAAAATGGTCGCTGTGGCCAAGCTGGGCAAAGTAAAAGAGCGTCTTCATAGAGAAAGAAACTATATTGATAGCTACCTGGCCCTTTTTGAAGAGGTGCTTGCCTTACAAAAGGAGCGCCCTTCTTCTCCGTTGCTCGCTGTTCGACCTATCAAGAAGGTGTTGCTCCTCTGCTTAACCACTGATCGCGGGCTGTGTGGTGCTTTCAATCAACACGTCCTAAAGAAGACGATAGCGCAATACGAAGCATATAGCGAGGAAGGGGTGACTGTAGACTTGCTGCCTATTGGACAAAAAGGTTTCGATTTTTTACATAAGGTGCCCTTACCTTGCTTAGAAGGCTATGTGAACATATCTTTTGACAAAGCGACGGAGAAGTTAGGTGCAATGACCGACTTTCTTACGATGTCTTTTACAGAAAAGAAGTATGATCGGATAACTTTGATCTACCAGTCAAGCAAGACGGCGGATGTAGAGAAGATCACGGTGCTCGACCTTCTGCCCATCGTCCTTCCTCCCCCTTCCGTCGAGGAAAGGGATGATCCGTACCTATATGAGCCCAGCCCTCAGGCAATCATCAAAGAGATGTTGCCCCACATCGTGCGCAACAAACTATATAAGGCGTGGTTGGAAGGCAGTGTCGCCGAGCAGAGTGTTCGCATGTTGGTGACCAGCCAAGCGACTGACAATGCCGAAAAGCTCCTCAAAGAGCTCCGCCTCTCTTACAATCGATCCCGACAGTCAGCCATCACACGATCTATCAGTGAGATTGTCGCAGGCTCCAACAGCATGAAATAGCATTTATGAAAAAGCATCGCGCCGCTCAAAGGATCCATGGTGTCATCAGCACTTTCTTACAAAGATACTACCCTCCTACCCAGACGCATATGTTGATCTCTGTCATGGAGGTCGACCTTGCCCCAGATGGAACAAATGCTAAAGTATTTCTTAGCTTTTTACCTATAGGGGTAGATGACCGCAAAGCGGAGCCGGCTGTTCAACGCATCTTTCAGCTGATCGTAGATGAAAAAGACGAGATCAAGCGTCAAATTGTCATTCAACTGGGCAAAGCCATACGGAGGATACCTGAACTATCTTTTAAAAGGGATCAGAGTGCACGCAAGGCATCAAGGGTAACCCAAATTTTGAATTCGGAGTTCTCCGCTCGTGAGAGCTAGCTTTTTACCACTTACTAAATAAAAAAAATTAGCAATTCGCCATTTTTTACAGACACACCTTTCTGAATAGTACCAACTTTTTTTTGTACAGATAGGCTATCTTAGTCTTATTATTAGCAAGATTTCTCAAAATATGAACTCTAAAATCACAAGTGTTTACGCTTCTCTTTTTGCTTTATGCTTCTCTATGACTCCCGTGTGGGGTGCGAATGAAATTGATAAAGCGTTAGAAGAAGAATTTAGAAAAGAGTTTAAAGAGATTGAAGATAATTTTAACGATAGAGAGACTTTTAGTAGTTTGCCATACCTTATATGGAAGAAAAAGATCAAAGGAAAAGACTATATCTTAAAGAAAAAAAAAGAACGTCCGGGTAGCGATGTACGATTAATGGGTTATCGTCAGCTCGTCGATTCCGTAGATACGTACAATAAGGTCAAAGATTTTATAAAAAAAGAGAAGTTAACAGACAATATAGGGATCCCAGAGATATGTGTGAAGGTTCGGTATAAAGAAGAAAATAACGGTCGTCCCGACGATGATAGTAACGCTGGTGTAGTACAAAGCTATATTGACTACCCAGACATCTTACAACGTTTCTCTTCAGAAGCTGCTAGAAATATTTATTACAACGAATTAAAATCACAAGGCAAAAACGAGGATTATGAAAAAGATTCTGAAGATTTAAAAGTTCTTTATTACAAGCATTATTTCGCGAAAGATGGAGATAAAGAAATTTCGGAAAATCTTAGACACCTTTCTAGACTACCCAAAGAATTGGGTATTCGAGACTTGGGGATACATAATATAAAGTATGACAAAGATACTCAAAAGCTATACTTATTTGATTTCGAAGACACTTCATCTACGCTGAATACGCTCCCAGAACGGTACTACTTCGGAAAAATACCTCTACTTGGGCACTACATCAAGTGGATGCTATATAAAAGGGCTAGAGAGCTATCTACTCGAGAGTTCTATCAAAAGACTATACAAGTATCTCCTGATAATTGTGAACATAGACAAAAACTTAAAAAGGATTTAGCTCCTAATTATGGCTTATATGATACGATGACAACTTTGTCAATAGTAGGTATATTATGGACAGGCCTTTTTTTGGGTATAAAAAGTATGTCCCAATGGCTTTCTTCTCTTTGGGTCAAACCAAAAAAAAGAAAAAAGGCGCATACGATTAAAGGAAGCAAGATCAACACCTCAAAGACGCTTGTTTATGAAAAGTTTTATTTTTTTCGACCTAAGTGCGATGATACTTGGGAGCTAGACACGCCTCTAATACAGGAGGGGAGCAAGGCATCCATTACCGAACCTAAACTTGTACAAGTCAAAGTCAATTCGGGAATGCGCAGAGCGTGCTCAGCATACACTAAAATTTGGTTCAAGCTCCCCAAGGGCATCACACTGGCACAGCTTGATACAATGGAAACCAGCAAGGGTTTTATGGTAAACATCACACTCTTCTTATACTTAATCGTGAACTTAATCGTTTACACTTCAACTTATATTTTAAGTGTAGCATATCAGGAATATCTATGGTATTTTTCTATTTTTTTTGAGATCCTAGTTCCTTGTCTTTTTTTTAACTACTACATAGGAGGTACACCTTCTCCTCATGGCTTTGTCTGGCTATTCAAGATAAACATAGGTTTAGTTCAACCCCTTTTCTATGCCCCCAAGCTTAAGTTTTTTGTTTCTCCTTTTTTAAACGAACGAGATGAAGTTATCCATCCATAGGGGGCAAAGATCGCTTGGTTAGCGCTGGATAGTTCTAAAAAATTTTAGCGTTGCTGATGGTGCTATGCTCAAGAGCCATGAATTTATTCATGGGAGGCTCTCAGAAAAAAAGAAAATCAATGATTTAGAAGGTATATGAGACTTTTAGTCCTTCTCTTTTTTTTAAAGCTATCTTTTTGATGAAGCAGTTGGGGAGCTCACCTAGGTGTCGCAAATGTGTTCCTCCACAAGGTATTTCTTTCATATCTGCGATCTGCATGGTTCGTTTTGGACCGCTGTTGTCGATTTTGATAGGTGCGTTGGCGGTGCGTAGCTTGTCCATCTCTTCGGTGACTTTTGTCTTCATCTCTTCGAGGTCATAGGAGGTGTAGTCGGCTTTGTCTACGGGTTGGCCTATTTTTTCTTTTATGACGAAGATGACGGCTCCTTTGTCTGGAAAATGATTGCCTTTGATGCCAGCAAGGGAAGGGTAGGTGGCTTCGATAATGTCTGCGATGAGGTGGCCGGCGGTATGGTATGCTGCAAAGTGTAGCCTTTTTTCTCGATCTATCACCATATCGATGGTCTGGTCTTCTTTCAGTAGGGGCGCATCTTCGGGGGCGTTGTAGTAATGTTTGATTTCGCCTTTTTCTTTATCTCCTACGAGCTTGTTGACTTCGTATTTTCTTCCTTCTGAGATAAAGGAGCCTTCATCGTCGGGTTGACCGCCTCCTTGTGGATGAAAGAGGGTTTGAACAGGGATCACATAATGACCTTGTGTATCATGGCCTGCGCTACGGATCTTTGTGGTAAGCTCAAAAAGGTAGGTATCTTCAAGAAAAAGCCGATGGTTCATAACGAGGACAAAGATAGATATTTCTAATGTTTTATACTAATGATTACAAGGGTTTCTATTGTTTGCCTGTGTTAGCTTGTGTTGAAAAGCGTCTTGTCTTTCTTGTTTTTTATAGATCTTCAAAGAAGTCTTGTGGGGCAGTAGTTATTTTTGAGAGTGTTTGTATTTCTTCTTTTATACTGCACAAATATGTTTCGGTATCATCTAAGTTATAGTCGTAATGGTATTCGTTGTGATCGTATTCTATTGCTTCTGTAGATTTAGAATATTTTTTAAGAGAGACGGTCACGCCATATTTTTCCATCTTTTTCCTGACCGCATAATAGGAATCAGGTTGACGTTCATTTTTGTTTATAACTACTGACCCTCGTCGTTGCTCGCTATGACAGTTTATCATACTTTGTAGTTCTGTTTCAGCTTCTTCAATCTTCTGCCTTTTTTCTTTTTGGGCTTCATAAGGGTTTTCAAATACTTCTATCTCTAAAGGTGGTAATCCATCTGGTTCGCTAAGTATAATCGCTTGACCAACTTTTTTCAAGTATAGGGGTTCTTTCTCTATTTTATCTATTTTTTCTTTTTGCATTTTGACTATACTCTTACGTTTTCTTTCTCTTCTTCGCTTTGCTTTCCTTTGATCTTCTTTGTGATCGTTCCTTCTTTCGATACCTTCGATTATTCTTGAGATTTCATTCTTTAACGAATCGAGTTGATGGTCGATTTTTTCTCTTCTGTAATTATCTTTTAATTCTTTGAATAGCTTATTTTGTTCCCAACTATCTATTAGGTTGATAAGGAACGAGGAGGTGGCATTGAGGGCAGCAAAAAAGGAGAGTAGTTTACTCATCAGTTCGTCGACTTGTGTAAAGTCAGCATAGATAAGTATACCTCCGGAGGCAAGCTCAGTTACAGCTAAGCATATTTTGATACTTATTGACATTTTGTGCTTATTGGTGGCATAGTTCTTCTTTTCTTCTCTGTAGGCTGTTATAAAGTCAAACATACCTTTTATCAACAAGATTCCCCCTACAACTATGTTGAGGACACCTGCTCCGATGATCAGTTTATTATATATTCTTTCGCCTTCGAAAATACTTAAAGCTGCGGTTAGTATTTGTGCGCCTCCAATGAATACTTCGATGACAGAGAGATACTTCATAACGTTATTTTCTTTCCAACGGTAGAAGATGGCAGCAGGTAGGCAAATACCTAAAAAGCTACCAGTACCTACCAATACGATAATGCTAAGCGTATCTTCTTCTATTATTTTTTCTTTCTCTTTGTGAGGGGTGACTGATAAGAGGATGGGTAGTTTGGCAGATGCTCCATAGGGGTCTGTGCCAACGAGTGTCAGGTTATATGCAGCTTGTTTTACGCCTTCTACGGCTAGCATAGGCGCAGTGAAAGATACGCCAGAAGGCAGGTCGGTGGTATTGCCATACATGACCTGGTATATGAGGTCGTCGTGGTCTGGATCCTTAATTGTATCTAATGGTAGAGGATATTTCTCTGCCTCTCCTACATGTGCTTTTACTATGATAGGGTCTTGGCCAGCGTCTACATAAGGCGGATGGTTGTCAAGGGTCGTCTGTGTAACGTTTTCAAAGGTTGTCGTCGAAGGGATGGTGGTAGTGTTTTTTTCACACAAGCCCGCAAAAACAAGCAGGGTGCTCAGCAAGATTTTGATCATGATAAAAGGAAAAATAAACTTTTTGCTAAGTTACGACAAAAATAAATACCATACCAATCGATGCTTGCATAGACAGAAATCTTGTCTTTCTAGTCTTTATATCGACATTGAAGGAATTGATTGACCAGTACCTCAGGTTTTGCTGAAAGTCTTAGGATTTCTTGTTGTATCACGGGCAAGTGTTTTTCAATATCATCTAGGTTGTAAGAGTATTTTATCTCTGATTTTTTAGAATATCTTTCAAGAGAGATGGTCACGCCATATGTCTTCATTTTTTGCCTGAGAAGAAAATATGCATCAGGGACATATTCATCTTGACTTATACTTACTGAATATCGTCGTGCATGCTCGTTAGACCGTTTTATCTTGTGTAGTTCTTTTTTAGCTTTTGCAACCTTTTTTTTACTTTTGTGTGCATCATGGCCTTTACTTATTCCTGCCCCTAGTGCTACTCCGCCTACCCCTGCTACGACAGTGGTTACGCCTCCTGTACATACGGTAGCAACAGCCAAGCCTAATACGCCAGCTATAACGAACTTCTTACTAGCTTCTGATGTTGGTTCCAATTCTTGTTGGATTATTTTATTTATTTTCTCTTTTTGCGCTTTGGCGCGATTCTTACGCATGCGTTCTCTTACTGCCTTCTCTTGCCTTGCTATGCTTTTATAATAATTTCTTTTCTGTATATCTTGGATCATACTTAAGATCGCATTCTTGAGAAAATCGAGCTGACGTTCGATTTCCATCTTTCTGAGTATATTGTTTTCGATTTCTAGTTTTCTTTTTCGTTTTTTTTCCTCTTTCTTTTCTGCTTTAAGTCTTTCCACTAATGTTATATTGTTTTTTTCTCCTTCTTCAGGGTAACTGTGTGACTTCAGTTTTGTCACGACGCCCTCTTCTTCTGTAAATACGATACTACATTCTACGCTACTTTTTGTTTCTTCCTGTCTGCTCGTTTGACTGTTTTTGATCTGTTCCTGCATTGCTTTGAATAGCCTATTTTGCTGCCAACTATCTATTAGGTTGATAAGAAACGAGGAGGTAGTATTGAAAGCAGCTAAAAAAGGGAGCAATCTACTCATTAAGATATCGACTTGTGTAAAGTCGGCATAGATGAGTATGCCCCCGGTGGCAAGCTCGCTTAGAGCTAAGCATATTTTGATCCTTATTGACATTTGGTGCTTACTGATATAGTTGTCTTCTTTTCTGTAAGCTGCTATAAAGTCAAATATACCTTTTACCAACAAGACCCCCCCTACACTTATGTTGAGGGCACCTGCTCCAATAATCAGTTTACTATATATTCTTTCGCCTTCGGAAATACTCAAAGCTGCGGTTAGTATTTGTGCTGCTCCAATCCATGCTTCGACGACAGAGAGATACTTCATAACGTTATTTCCTTTGCGACAACAGAAGACGGTAGCAGGTAGGGAAATACCGAAAAAGCTACCTATACCTACAAATGCTACAATGCTAAGCGTATCTTCTTCTATTATTTTTTCTTCGGAAGGGACGATTGATAAGAGGATGGGTAGCTTGGCAAATGCTCCATGAGGGTCTGTGCCAACGAGTGTCAGGTTGTATGCAGCTTTCTTCACTCCTTCTACGACTAGCATAGGTGTAATGAAAGATACGCCAGCAGGCAGGTTCTTGGTATTGTTATACGTAATCTGGTATATGAGATCATCGTGGTCTGGATCCTTAATTTTATCTAATGATATACGATATTTCTCTGGCTCTCCTACATGTGCTTCCACTATGATAGGCTCTTGGCCAGCGTTCACATAAGGCGGATGGTTGTCGAGGGTCGTCTGTGTAACGTTTTCAGAGGTTGTCGTCGGGGGGATGGTGGTGGTGTTTTTTTCACACAAGCCCGAAAAAATAAGCAGGGTACTTAGCAGGATTTTGATCATGACAAAAGGAGAAAATGGACTTTTTGCTAAGTTACGGTAAAAATAAATACCATACCAATCAATGCTTGCATCCAAACCAACACGCCCTTTTCT
>JBCCFU010000034.1:0-10089 GCA_039029575.1 Bacteroidota bacterium
GTAAAACCATCGCATAGGTTGCTACTTTTTTTTGTATTTAGGGGCGGTATTGAAGTTGTAAGTTCACCTTAGGCAAGCCGCAGCTATCGAAGTTGATAAGTAGGCTGAGACGCAGGTTTTTGGTGAGGCGATACCGTAAGAGAAGGCCTATGGCTAAGCCCTTACCACTCCGTCTGGGGTAGTTCATCCCTCCCCTGAGGCTATGCACATAAAAGTATACAGCACTTCCCTGACTTTGGGTATAATACAAAGTAGTCCAAAATTTGACATCCAATGTTTTATTTTTGTAGTAAAAAAATTGCTTGCAGGCAGCACCATATGATGGTTTTCCTTGGTCATCTTGCTTAGCTACCAGCTGCGCTTGTGTATAGGCATCACAGCCTTTTTTCAGAGGGTAGTCAGCTTTGAGTGTGAGTACTTTCCGTTGTTCCACCTGCGAAAGAGGGCGTATCAGCTTGCTACCCTTTCTATTCTTAGTTTTGTGCGTTTGTTTGAGTTTGAGGGTATAGGTATGAGCACGTGTCGGTTTGTAAATAGCACAACTCATATATTCCTGTTCATCAGCAGGTGCCTCGTGAAGGCTTGCGTGTTGTACCATGTATTGCGCCGTATCGAGGTAGCCTCTTAGCGAGATTTTGGGGGTGATTTTGTACTGAAAGGCGACATAGCAGCCCTCTTTGTTGCGGTTGTAGCTCCCCTGTCTACTGAAAGCATGGCCATAGAGTGCATGGAAGTCTGGGGGATAATAGTAGAACACGCTAGAGAGTGCCGCCTTTTCTCCAAAGCTCGCCATCACCCCGCCCAAAGCAGCTACACTCTTATTTTTGGAAGCCGCGATCTCACCAAAAAAGTGATAGTTGCGCCAGAGCTTGTTAGCAAAGACCCCTGCATTGCGGTTCTCTTGTCCTGAAAAAAAGTGGGAATGATTCAGTCCTTGGCCAAGAAAGAGTGGTACACTGAAGTGACTGCATACACCTTGTACACCTATGTTCAGGGTGTTGGATGGAGGCTTGTAAACAAGGGCTCCCCCGATCACACTCTCCGTGACACTGTCTTTTTTTTCGATGTTTTTACTGTTTGTATAGGTGATGCCTCGTTTTCCGAGCGTCTTGATATAGGGAGGGTTTCCTTTTTTTTTGTGTAGGGTGATGTCTAAGTTTCTCTTAGAGTGGTATACAAGGAGCTGCCAATTGTCTTGCTGAAAGGTAGCAGCCATGCCTTGGAAGCTATTTTTGCGTTGAAAGGAAGCATTTGGTTTGATGCCTTGATACGATGCTTTCATGATAGAGATAACTTCTTTACTTTTATCCATGCCAAAAGTCGTGCCCATGATCAGTCCTTGTCCAAGGCCTATTTCATAATCACCTATAAGACACTTTTTGCATAGACCTACGTTCTCTATCAGTGCATACCCTCCCCAGTAGCTGAGCACACCGTACCCATTCTCTTGCTTACCATCCCAGTAATAGGGTTCATAAGGTGCTTTTGAGCCAATGATTACTAAGCGGTAGTACCCCTCTCTTTGGGTCTCATAACGCAACAGGCATTGCGAAGGGTCTCCAAAGTATTTTGAAGAGGTTTGAAAGAGACCTTTCGGCCTCAGGTATAGGTTGAACGAATCCTTACAGGCAACCTCCTTGACACGTGTGAGCCATGGCTCGTGGACGCAAACGAACGGTTGGATGTGACGGATCGTGGTAGGGTCCCATGAAGGTACAGCTTGTAGCTCGTAGCAGTTTGCAAGCCGGCCGTAGGTAGCCCGATAG
Source organism: Bacteroidota bacterium (assembly GCA_039029575.1). Lineage (GTDB taxonomy): Bacteria > Bacteroidota > Bacteroidia > Cytophagales > Amoebophilaceae > JBCCFU01. Next base: position 1,767 of record JBCCFU010000034.1, read on the forward strand.
CGTACAAGCGCCTTTATCTGTGATGCAGATGCTATGCCAAGCTCTGCAAGTGCATCCACCTTTTCGTTCAGGTCGATCGGATGAAAGTAGTAATGACGCAAGTCCTCTTCCCTTTCCTTCCTTTTTTTAGCTGTGAGCCCGCTCCCCCTACCTATTTTCTTAAGATGCCTCGCCAGTCGCCTCTTACTTTTAGGCGTACTATCCCCCTTACCAATAAATATAAACATCGCTAATATGATAAAAAATCCCCTTTTATACATACGCGAAAGTTAAACAAGCCAAGCAGTAGTAGAAGTCATAGAGTGATGTGGGCTCTATTTGTGAATTACGTAAAAAGAACTAACTTTATTAGCAACTCTTAAACTATCATAATGCCACTTTAAGCCATGAAATATAATAAAATGAAGTACTACCGCATCTTGTACATCTCTATTTTTCTCACCTCCCCACTACAAGGAGATAGTGGAATGGAGGACGAAACAGCGGAAAGATGGGAAGAGAACCAGGGCAACACAATAGCAAAAAGAGGTGCTAAACTATTACTCGTAGCCGTCGGTGCACTCCTGATCCCCGTAGTTTGGTACAACTGGCCCAAGAACGCAACAAAAGGCGACGATAACAGTCAACCGCTGAACCCAAATGACGATGAAGACGAAAAAACCTTCTTATCAGTAGATAAAGAACCCGATGATGTAGAAAATAAAACGTTTGGAGCTAAGTTCATCAAAGAGCTAAAAGCGTTACCAAAGCCAACAGGTTATGAGTCGTTACATAGCTTTAATAAAGACAATGGCCTTACAAAACACTTTCCTAATCGTATACTTAGAGGATATGTCGATAAAGGGAATTTCGGTGATAAAAAAAAATCAAAAATATTTTTGTACAACGAAAATGCCGAACTCGCTATTTTTTGGCAGTCAGAGACCCCTATTCAAATTCACGGAATGAAGCCAGAGGTTTCTCCTGATGGTCGATACATAGCTGTTATCATGGGAAGTAGGCATTTGAAGGTATTTGACCTACAACAGATACAGGACGATAAAACGCCTAAATATGTACATGAAAAGAAAGATGGTAATAATTTACCTGGCCTGGAACTGAAATGGCACCCCAATAAAAATATACTAAGCTACTACAGCACGGAAGAACAAAAAACGTTCATCTGGGAAGCTGACACAAATAAGGTACACGAGTTCGATATGCGTAAGATAGCATGGTCTCCTATTGGTAAACAATTAGCCTATCAAGATAAAAAAGATAAAAAGGTATCGCATGTATATGACCTAGCAACCTCTACTGAACTAATACAACATACACTCAAGGACAGAAAAGCGAAAAAAGGCCAACTGTACAAAGACTCACCAAAGGTAAATTATGCCATGGGTAATATTGAGGAGATACATTTTTTACCGGATGGACAGCATGTAGCTTATACATCAAAATATTATAATACAAAATGTTTTGAACCAAGAAGAATCTCAATATACGACTTTGAAAATGATGTCCCTAAGTGGGAGATATTTGTTGATAAAGGGGGAGAACCCTTCATTTTGTACGAACATTTCCCATTACTACTTATTACTGAGGATAGAGACGAAAAAAACATGTCCGTATATACATGTTTGTCTAATGGGAAGATCGAAAAAAATAACCTAAAGGAAAAAGAATTTTCTGTTGCATTGCATAGTGTGATGCATAATGTATGGAAAGATCCTAAAAAAAACCATTTTTTTATTCAGGAAGAAACAAAAGTTACTTTGTATGCCTTCGACAAAAAAACAAAGCGAGCTATAGAAAAATGGACACACCAACGCACCCTCCCTAGTAAGGAGCTTCCTAAAATCTTTTGGTCTCCTAAAGGCAATTTTTTCATTATGCTAGATCCTCACAGTAAACGAGAAAATATAGATGAAACAAAGAGTAATCTCACTGTCTATCAGGTAGCCAGCAAATCTGTAAAGCAAGTCATGCAAATCGCAAATAAAGGATATACGCACATTCAATGGAGTAGCAAGCCCTTTGGTTTTTATGTAAGCCTTCGGGCTCCGGCAATGGAATCCTACAGAGAATATTTCTGGGGACTCACAGAAGAAAGCACCTCCTAACAAAAGATCAGGTATCTTCGGCACCCTGTAAAGCCTTTTTAGATACTTCTTTTAGGCATTTTTTTATCCCTGCTATTTTAGCATTATCGAAAAAAGGCGTTTGTGTTTGTCTAAGCAAAACTTTTTCGTACATATTTTTGCTTTTTTGATAAAGCTTCTCTACTTGGTAGGCTATAGCAAGCCAGTATTGTGTTTCTATGGCTTGTTTATCGTGTTGCCACTCCGTTGCAAGGGCAGCTTTTAGTAACAGGATAGCCTCTTGTTGCTGGCATCTTTCTAAATAAAGAACTCCCATATTGTTTCTGGTTTCTCCTACATATCGGCTCATGGCCTTATAGACGACTTCATTATCCGATAACTTAAGGCTATCTAAAAGTTCCTCTCGTATCTTGAGCGCCTGGTTGTAGCATAGTCCTGCTGCTTCATACTTCTCCAGTCGATGGTAGCTTACCCCTAGATCATTATTGATTTGTGCAAGTATATAGGCTCTTTTTTCTTTGTTTTGTCTATAGCAGGTGATCGCCATTTTGTAGCATTTGATCGCTTCTTCGTCTTTTTTCTCTTTCTGGTAGTGATTGCCCTGTAGCATATATTGGAAGATATTGATCCACGGGTCGCTGCTCGTATGATTATTGGGCTTGTTTGTATGACTCGTGGTGAGACTTATGTCTTTTGCCTTCTTTTCCTCCTCTTCTTCGGCAAAAGCATTTTTGGCAATATCTGAACTAGGAACTTGCGAGTTGATGTTAAGATTGCTTAATTTACGTTTTTTAAGGGGGGGCCTGGCTTCTGCTATCTCTTTTTTTTCTCTTTGATCCTTTGTTTTTAAACTGATGAGGTCTGAACGGAGATATTCCCACATCTCTTTTTTGGACCAATGATCGTGTTTTTTTACTAAATCCAAGGCGTTGTTACCTTTATGATCCAAAGCATCTTTTGATAGCCCTATTGTCGTCAGGATCCAAGAAGCGAGCTCTTTGTTACCATACATACAAGCAATGTGAAAGCCTGTACGCCCATCACCCGTGGGAATATGTGGGTTTAAGCCTTCGTCTAACAACCATTCGGTAAATTGTATGTCTCCATGCATGCAAGAAATATGAAAGGCATTCAATCCATGACCGTTGGTTTTGTACCTATCTGCTCCTTTTTTTAATAAGTATTTTGCGAGCTCCAGCTGTTTTCCATCACAAGCAATCAAAAATGCCGTAACTCCCCCTAAGTCAGTCGCTTCTATATCTACAAGATGGTTTTCTAAAAGATATTTAACATCTTCAATGTTATTTTCTGCTACTAATGTAAACCAGACTTCTTCTCCCAACCAACTTGCATCCTGTTTTGATTTGGCTTTTTTTTGAGGATTTGGTTCTTCTTGAGGCGGGCTTAGATTGACATTATTTTCTATAAAAGGAGAAGCATGTATAGGGTTGCTTCCGCCTGTAAAAGGATGATCGATAGATGCCCCAAGAGGCGTATAAAGGATAAGAGCAAAAAGAAAGGCAAATAATGGTTGTGTATTCATGGTTTAGGAATTAGAAACTCAGATGATAAAGGTCTAGCTTATCTTGTCTAAGATATAATCTTTCAGTGAAAAAAGAGAAAGTAGGTTCCCAAACCTTGTTATCCTTCTTTTCTTTAGTAAAAGAAAAGGGTGCAAGTCTTGAGGTAGCAAGGTCCTATAAAGAGTATTTCTGGGGACTCATAGAAGAAATTACCTTCTGACAAAAGATCAGATATATTTTAAAAAAGAGTAAAATTTCATCATTGATAATAAAAAATAAGTATATTTATAGTAAAAACCATCAATTATCATGAAAAAAAACTGGATAGCCTCCATCACAACTGCTTGCCTCTCCTTGCTCCCCCTCTCTTGTAGTGCAGCCACCCTTGAGACAAGTAGCGTTTATACCGACCACTCAAGTGTTTCCTACCAATGTGAATTCCTTCGTAAGCTCACCAAAAATGGCGATACTTTCTACGATCAGGGTAAGCATGATAAAGGTAATTATGATGAAGCTCATCAGCGATACTATCAAGCCATTTATCATCACCTCAAACAAAAGAGCCTTTGTGGAAGTGAGACTTTAAATAATTTCCTTTACCGTAAGCCTCTAAATCTCCCAAACTATCAAAACATGCGTATCAACATCTCCTACACTAATCATAAAAACATACGCTGCCAACTTGCACAAACGATCAACAACCTAGGCATGGTGTATCAAGTGCATCAGCCTACACGGAATATGCCATTTAAATGGGGAAGTGCACAAGAAAGGTATAAGATAGCCCTTTATTGCTATGAGCAATCGTTAAAAATACGCAACGAGTTTCCCTTACCAGACACAGATATTGGAAAAAGTCGCCACAACATCGGAGGAGCCTTGATCAATCTAAAAAGCTATGATGCAGCCATTGGATGGCTAAAAACTTCTCTTATAACCAGCTGGAAAGAGAAAACGGATGCCATAGATACTAAGTACCTTCTTGCCCTTGCCTATGAAATGAACGGTGAACATCAAAAAGCTAAAAATGATTACAACGCGATACTTTACGCTATTTTAAGCTTAAAAAATGTCCCTCCTTCCATCCAAGAAACGAAAAGAGAAATAGAAGAACGTTTGAAAAACCTAGAAAAAAGTACACGTCATTTAAGAAAACATTCACAACTGAGTAGCTCGCAAAAAGCTATTGGCTCTGTACTTCCACCACCTAAACCTAAAAAACCTACGATCACTCCCCCAATGTTTCAGATCGCCCCTCTCAAGCTTGCCCAACCTAATACTGCTCCAAAACGAAAAGAAACAAACTCTTTAAGTATGTCTATCAAGCTAAAAGAAGTCCCTAAATTTGATATCAAAAAAGAGCTTCCAACACCTCCTTCTATAAAAAAGAGACCTTTTACGCCCTGTCAGGATAAAAATCATACAGACTACGGAGTTTCATCCACATCTCCTACAAAAAAGAGTAACCCCTCCCCTAAAAAGGTTAAAAAAGCACCTACAACAGACATACAAATACCTCCTCTAACTCCTACCAAACATGAAGATTGGCCTTCTCAAAGAGAGCGTGTATAATATTAGGGGCTATCCAACTGAGGATCGATTTGTAGGTAAGACACTTTTACAAAAGGAGCCTTTAATCATATGGTAAGCAGGTCTTTTTTCTTTGACATAAGTAACAGGGTGACCTATCATGCTATCACAGGCAGGACATGAAAGCTTTGGGAAGGTCTTTTTATCAAAGGGCATATGTTGTCGTTCGGCAAGGGGTGCAGGGTGATGGATTCTGTCGAGGTAGCAACGAAGGAGGGGCCCAGGACCATCCTTTTGATAAGACATCACGTAATGTTGGCAATAGGCACATGTGAGATACAACATCACAGGAGCTCCACGATGTCGCATATAATCATCTCTTTTAAACTTAAAGGTAGGGAGTGAAGGTATGGTCTCTGTAAGTTTGTCTTTCACGATGTAAAAAATAGGAGAAGACAAAAATAACCATTTCCCCGTTAATAAATAATAAATTAGAAGCATTAACATCTGCGTTATCAGTGTGTCCGCAAGATAAGCACAAAAACATTTTTTGACTTTTTCGACTCTTGGGGTGAATGTGTTGGCAATGGGCACATTCTTGTGATGTATGGTGGGATGATACTTTGAAAACGATTTTACCTGCGTTTTTAGCTTTATATTTGGTGAAAGTTTCTAACAAACGCCAAGCTTTATCTAGGATAGCTTTGTTGAGTCCTGCTTTTGCTCTTGCCTTATTTTTTAGCCATTTTCCGTTTTCGTCTTGCTTGGCTTTTGGCTTGCCTGTCATACGATTGGCAGGAAGGTTCTCGAAGACGATAACTTTTGTTTTTTCTTGGTCTACAATTTTTCGGCTGGTTTGGGGGCAAAAATTTTCTCTGATGTTGGCAATGCTACTGTGACGGTTACAAAGTCGTATCTTGGTTTTATGTCGTCTATTGCTTCCTTTTTTTTGGCGTGAGAGTTTTTTTTGAAAACGCCTTACGTGTTTTAAAAGAAGGTTTTTATTCTTTTTTTCTCCTTGGGTGAAGTCAAAAAAAGTATTGTTATCTGAGGATTGAACAGGTCTGGCTACTCCTCTATCTATGCCTATGGTGTGATTTTCTAGGTATTCTTTTCGTTGTTTTCTAAGTTTTTTAAGGTATCTTTTTTCGGTGAGTTGCTCTTGTGATGGATTTCCATCTTCGTAACAGAAGGATACCCAGTATTTGTTATGTTTTTTGCGTATATAGATAGATAGAGGCGGGGGTTTTATAGGATCTGTGATTCTTAATGGAGAGATACCCTATATTATGTTTTTTGTTGCCTATAAAAAGACGTGTAATAAGGATAGGGAGGGACCTCGCGATACCCCCCCTCCCACACCACCTAGCATACGGTTCTCGTACTAGGCGGTTCAAAAAATTAACATGACCTGCAAGTGAACTCAGGAATATTACCTTCTCCATGAAAGTATGAATTAGGTAGAGCTGTACAGAGAGCTTGGCTTTGACTTATTCGCCAATCGCCTTTGTTAGTCCCTGTTGTTGCTTTTGCCAAATCGTGGTTTACTCCTAGATTAATTAGTTGTTTAGTCCGATTTTTGGCAGTTTTCCATTGTTTCCAAAGAACGTTTCGTAGTCTTCTTCTTACCCAAGATGCTAGCATTTTGAGCTTGCTAGGAGTTTGGCTGAAACCGAAGTAAGCTAGCCATCCTCTACAGTATTTTGCTACCCTTGCTATGACCTCTTGGGCTCGTGTCCATTTTCCCATTCGGGTTAATTCCCTAATCGTATCCTTGAAACGTTTTATCGCTTTTGACGATATTCTTATTTTAGGATTTCGATTATGCAAAAAAGAAAATCCTACAAATGACCTTCTATGGACTCTATCTACCGCACTTTTAGTTCGATTTACTTTGGGTTTTAACTTCTTTTCGATAAAGTTTGTCAGGCTATGCATTACTCTTTGGCCTGCACGCTGACTGCGAACGTACACGTTACAGTCGTCTGCGAAACGGCAAAATTTATGCCCTCGCCTTTCAAGTTCTTTATCGAGTAAATCTAACATGATGTTCGATAGAAGAGGTGACAATGGATTACCTTGTGGCGTTCCTTGGTCTGAAGCTTTCACCAATCCGTTTGATAAGATTCCTACTGTCAGAAGTCGCCTAATCAGTTTAAGCAATCGCGTGTCTTTTACTGTTTTGGCCACCTCGCTCATCAATTTGTCGTGATTGACTTTGTCGAAGAAATTTTCTAAGTCTATGTCTACCACAGTTCTATATCCTTCTGGGACATATTCTCTGGCTTGGGATATGGCTTGATGGGGTGATTTCTTCGGACGGAATCCGTAGGAGTGGTTGCTGAACTTTGGATCAAAGTGCTTCTGCAAGATTTGTAAGATGGCTTGACATACAAACCTGTCTATGACGGTTGGTATGCCTAGCTTCCTTGTTCCTTTTCCTCCAGTCTTGGGTATTTCTACTTGTTTGACGGGTTGGAATTGGAACTTTCCATCTAGCAGTTGCGCTTTGATCCGCTGTCCATGCTCCTTGAGATAAGGAAGCAACTCATCGAGGGTCATCCCATCGATACCTGCTGATCCTTTGTTCTTTAAGACATTTTTATATGCCTCATTTAAATTCTCACGGTCGCATATGGCTTCCATAAGCTTGCTTTCCTCACGCAGAATTTCAGGGTCTTTAAACGGTATGGATAATTGAATCCCTTCCCCTCCAAGCCTTTTGGGCTTCACCCTCCTGGTTAGAGGTTAAGGTAACCTTTCGGTTGTTTTTCTGATATTTATCCATAGTCTTAAAGTCTTACTTTTCTTTCTTTCGTTCAGGCCTTCAGTCTTACGACCTACTATGCCTTCTGCTGACTTCTGCGAAGCAACCAAACTACCTCTCGATAGTTCTTGTCTTTTGCAAGACACTTCGCGGACCTCCCTGGGTAAGGATGATCGCCTTCACTGCACAGCTACCAGATCTACATATCAGCCTCTTGATGGATATGGACTTTGTGGTGGCGAGCTCACTCGTCCAGACTGTACTGCCTCATATCTGATTCCTGTTCGGTAGCTCGCAGCTTTGCTACACGCTTCCTTCAGACCCTACCTCGCGGCAGCGCCCTTGCGCTTCGCTAACCCTTCCGCTCCATCAGCGTGGGTAAGGGACTTTCACCCTCAAGCTATCATCCATGCCAGGCA